>DATLGQ010000050.1:0-4318 GCA_035540435.1 Fimbriimonadaceae bacterium | reverse complement strand
CTCGGTTCAGACGAAATACGACGATCTACACGGCGTTGGCATACGTTGGGAGTCAGGGTACCGGACGGGGGAGACCGTGACACTTCTCACAGATACCGAAATCAGACAAGCCCTCGCGTCTAGCGCGATCGAGATCGACCCCCTCTCGGAAGAGAACCTGCAACCGGCGAGCTATGACCTTCGAATGGGCAACCGCGCCATCGTCACGCGCCAGGTCGACGTTGAACAGATACGTGATCGCCTACAGAACCAAGCGGTGCCGGAGATTGATGTCGCTGAAGCGGGGTCGCTCAGCCTTCCTGCTGGATCTTTCGCCCTGGTGGTCACTCGCGAGAGGGTGCGGCTTTCGGGCGAATTCGCCGGGCACCTAGGACTGCGGAGTTACTTTGCTCGCAAGGGACTGTTGCTTCTGGCCGGGCTACAGGTCGATCCAGGATTTGAGGGTTTCCTCGTCCTCGGAATGGCGAACCTCTCCCCTCGGTCCATCTACATCGCTTATGAAGAAGCGATTGCGACGCTTGAGATCCATCGCCTCGCCCAGGCGGTCGCCGTGGAGTATGCAGGAGCCTACGCAGGACAGCAGACGCAGCCCGCGATCCCTCGGCCGGACGCTGACTATCTCCGCACAATCGAAACCCTCAGCGTGTCCGATTTGACGCAAGCCCTTCTTCGCCTCTCCGATAACGTTTCGACCCTGAGTAGAGACATGCGGAAGTTCTGGATCCCCGTCGGCCTGATCATCTTGGCGTGTGTCGTGGGTTTGGTAGCAGACCGCATCTTCTGATCGAAGGTTTGGCTGCGAAGCACAACGGAATCGCCGCCCCCAATCAAACTGACCCACTACCCATGCGTTCGGGTAACTCGAGAACGACCCATCGGTGAGTCCGCGGGTCTTGATCCATACGACGATCGCCACACCGATCCCAACGACCATTGTGATAATGCTGAGGATGTCCCGCCTCACGATCGCCTTCAAGACGTTCGGAGCCATCACCGGCGGCCGGCGCTACTAAGCCGTGACCTCATACTCGCTTCAGCCGCACCCGGACGCTGTGGTTGGCGACGCTCGACCGGCAGATCGCCGAGGCGGAAGCGACCTCCCGCGCAATACACCCCGGCGGCACCTGCCTGCTGCGCAGGGGGTCGTCTCGGCCGAGAGGATCACTGACCCGCCCCGGGCGGCAGCCTACGGGAGACCGTACTCAAGATTTCCCGGCGGCGCCGCTGATTCGCTGTGGCCATTCGGGACCAGGGCCGCAAAGACTTCTCAAAGGAAACTCAAAGACTTCAAGATTCGCGCTGGCTCCTGTCGGATATGCCACGGCCGCAGATCCACGGCCCAGGAGGAAGAACCATCGTCCAGTTATCCCACTCGTCGGGGCAGAGAACCCTGAGCTGGCGGGCCTTTCACGACCGGTAGCCAGGACCCGTCAGCTTCGCCGGGTCCGCCACCTCCCCAGCCGCCGGTTCCTCTCACCTAGCAGCGCCGGCCCCGCCCGCAAGAGCGCTCCGTTCCTCGCTGCGCTCCGGTACTCGCGTCTCTTCGAGGTTCCCCCTTGCCGGCGGGCCCTGAGGCCCTGCTTCCGGTCCGGTCGAACCGGCGAGTGGAATCGGGAGGTGGCTTCAATGGCAACGACGAAGAAGGACCCGACGGGGACCCGGGTGCACGGACGCCCTGACAACATCGTCAACGTCCGCGACGAAATCGTTTCGGTCGACGAGGTCGCTCGCCGTCTCGGCGTCCCGAAGACAACGCTGTACGGATGGCGCTACAAGGGTGGGGGGCCGCGGAGCCACCGCATTGGGCAAGCATTTGCGCTACCTGTGGAGCGACGTTCTCGAGTGGCTCGACGGCCTGGAGTGAAGGACGCGGGCCCCGCCGTTCGAATGCCCGCCACCTCTGCCCACACCTAGATCCGGTGAAGTCGTCTTTTCCGGCTCCGCGTGCGTTTCACTAACCGAAGGAGGCGACGCTGACGACGCAAGAGCTTGGCGGTTTTTGCAGCGCGATGTACCCGCGCATCGTGGGGTCGTTGAGCCTAATGTGCGGAGACGCGCATCTGGCGGAGGAGCTCGCCCAGGATGCGTTCGCCAAGCTGTGCCGGGACTGGTGGAGGGTGCGGAGGATGGATCATCCCGAGGCATGGCTCCACAAGGTCGCGATCAACCTCGCGACCTCGCACTTTCGACGGAGGGGAGCCGAGCGTCGAGCCCGTGCCCGTCTCGAGGCGCGGCCGACTCTCCCCAACGACGAGGACCACGCCTCGTCCCTCGCGCTGAGACGCAGCGTTGCCGGTCTGCCGCCCCGTCAGAAAGCTGCAGTGGTGCTCCGGTACTACGTCGATCTTCCGTTCGCCAAGGTCGCCGAGTTGTTGGGAGTGACGGAATCGACCGCCAAATCGTTGGTGGCGAAAGCAGTCGAGCGGCTTCGTGCGGACGGCGCCCTGGATACGAGAGAGGAGGCGAGTGATGTCATCCGACATCCATGAACAGTTGACCCGGGCTGCGGCTTGGCCGTCGAAACCCCTCGACGTCCATCGTGCCCTCCGCCGCGGGCGGAGGCAGCGCCTTGCGCAAGCGCTGGCCGCGGTAGGTGGCGCTGCGATCCTCATCGTCGGCGGAGCGGCCTATGGGTTTGATGGTGGATGGTTCGGCGACGACGAGAGAACGCAAGTCGCTTCCGGGTGCGGAGGCCGCATCTCGATCTACCTGAGATTTTCCGCCACGACGAGAGACGTATCGAGAATCAAGGTCTACCTGGCACGCCACGACGACGTGGAGAAAGTTACGTATGTCTCCAAAGAGGACGCGTACGAGGAATTCGAGCGCGAGCACGGTCCCGTGTCGGGAAGTCTTCCCCTGGACGCCCTTCCGGCATCGTTCCGGGTCGATGTTCGACACGAGGCATCGATAGGCGGACTCGTCGAGGATGTTCGACGATTCGACGCCGTGGACGATGTCGCCGCGCCGCCGCCCGGGGGGTCGGGCGGACGGGAATGTGGATGATTCAGCGACGGCGAAGACATAGGAATGCCTGGCCGAGTCCTCGTATGCTGCGATCGTGAAGCGAGCCGTCGGAATCAGACTGAGGCGGCGACGGAGAGCCGTGGACCCCTACTGCTCCTTTTGCGGAAAGAAGCCCGACCAAGTCCGCAAGCTCATCCAAGGACCGGGTGTCCAGATCTGTGACGAGTGTGTGGTTGCCTGCAACGACATCCTGACAACTGAAGGCATCGAATCGCGACACGATTCCTAGACCGTTCATTCGACCCGCGGGCCTGCCCTCTCATGACTGTGTCGAGCGCATCCGCTACCCGGTCTTGCTCGTCGGGAAAGAGATGGCCGTAGCGGTCGAGGGTGACGGAGATGGTGCTGTGGCCCAAGTGTTGCTGGATTGCCTTCGGATGGGCGCCCTGCGCGAAGAGCAATGACGCACACGTATGCCGGAGGTCGTGAATCCGAACCGAGCGCGGAATGCCTGCCCGATCGAGTGCCGGCCACCACACGCGCCGCCTGAAGTTCGGGAGCCGGAGGGGCTCACCCTGCGGCGAGGTGATTCATCGCTTTTCGTTATAGCGGACGAGTATCTACCCTGACTGCGTCGCGGTCTCGTCTTCTTTCCACGCCGGTTCGGCGAACCCTCGCAGCACCACCGGGTCCATGTCGGCCCCGTTAGGCCACACCAAGGTTCCACCTTCTACCCGTGCCTGCTTGAACAGTTCGGGATCGTCGCGCAATGGCTTGAAGACACCGCCTCGTAGATATTCGGTGAGATCTCGTTCGATCGTCGCCCCATCGTCAAACGTAAGCCGGAGGACGAACCCCCCGAGTGGCTCGACCGAAGTGACGTGGACCAACGGTGGATATTTCATGGCAACGGCTGGATTCTATCGAGCGGCAGGTCACTCCGCGCCTTTCTCCAGTTCTCCATGAGCTCACCACGGTGAAGTTCCGCCCATTCCCGCACCAGACGCATAGCCCGCTGCGGTAGTGATCCGCCCATCGGTTCAAGGCTGTCGATCGTGAAGCGCATCATGTGCTCCCCGTACTCGGAGTGAAAGTGCGGCGGCTCATGGTCGTTGTGGTACATCCAGATGATGATTCCGTAGAACTCGCTGATTCTGGGCATCGGTCATCAGCGAATGATCTCGTCGAGGGCGTCGGCTACCTGGTCTTGTTGGTCCGGGAAGAGGTGGCCGTAGCGGTCGAGGGTGACGGAGATGGTGCTGTGGCCCAAGTGTTGCTGGATTGCCTTCGGATGGGCGCCCTGCGCGAAGAGCAAAGACGCACACGTCTGCCGGAGGTCGTGAATCCGAAC
>DATLGQ010000049.1:0-2755 GCA_035540435.1 Fimbriimonadaceae bacterium | reverse complement strand
ATAGAATAGGCTGTGCCGCTTCATGTACTCGATCATCCCGCTAGGGGATGATCGAGTACATGAAGCGGCACAGCCTATTCTATCGACCGTCCGCCACCGGGCGTATAGGAAGAAGGTGAAAGGTCGGCGCTGGCTTGCGGGGGCTCTGCTGGCAGCCGTGGCCATGACCATGATCCAGACCCGGCCACGTACGGTGGAGGTGGGACCTCCGCCTCCGCCCGGCAGCCGGCGATCCGCCCCAGAGATCGGTGGCACCCTCCTCGACGGCCGCACCTGGCGCGCTTCCGATCACCGCGGCAAAGTCGTGCTCATCAATTACTGGGCCACCTGGTGCGCGCCCTGCCGCCGGGAAGCGCCGGTCTTGAACCGCCTGTATCGACGCCTCGGAGATCAGGTGGTCTTCGTGGGCCTTGCGGTCGACTCCTCCGAACGGGCCGTACAAGGTTTCGTCCATTCGTACTCGCTGCAGTACCCCGTCGGGCAGGCCAGTGCAAGCGTCGGTCTCGAACTGCACGCGATCCCGACCACGATCATGCTCGACAGAGCTGGTCGGGTTGCCGCTCGCGTCGTGGGGGAGCTCGATGAACCTTCTTTGGAATCCCTGCTCCGCGCCCTGCTCGAGGAGTAGCGCCCTCAGCAAACCCCCTAAACATGTAGACATTCGGTACGCGTAGGTTTACATCTAGTGAAAACTTTGAAAAAAGGGCAGAGAGTGGTTGCTTTGTGGGAGTAAGTGGAAGATAATCCCAGACAAGCGAGGTCGGGCGAACCAGGATGGTCGAGGCCAAAGCTCGGGCAGGGCGGGGTGCTCTACCCAGAAGTAGCGGGCGGCGAAGCACGGAAGCGACGCCGCCCGCAGCAATCAAGAGCCCCAAGCCAGGCCCACAGCCGAGAAGACTCAACAAGGAAGGCGTCGAGAACAAGTGGCAGCCCCGGCATTTACGTTGCCAAGCGATTTCAAGCCTCTCATCGGAACCGATGAGGCAACCCTCGACGAGAAGGGCCGGCTGATGCTGGGACGCAAAAAGCGCGAGCGCCTCGGAGAGACCTTCGCTCTCGTCCATGGCCCCAAAGGTTGTCTCGTGGCGTACCCCGCCGAGATCTGGAAGCGCCTCACCCACTTCGTGCTGAGCGTCGACCCACTCAACGAGGGCCGTGAAGATTACAGTAGTCTCATCCTCGCCGCCGCCGAAGACGATCTGCGCTTCGATGCCCAGGGGCGGGTCGTGGTCCCCCAATGGCTGAGAGAGCGCGCCAGGATCAAGGACAAGGTCGTGCTGATCGGCGCCGGCGATCACCTGCAGATCTGGGCGAAGTCCGAATATGAGGCATATCTTTCGGACAAGGACGGCTATGAGCGTGAGCGGCGAGAGGCCGTGAAGCGGGCCTACAACCTGCTGGTGGGCCGAGATGGTTAGCTCGACTCTTCCGATGCCCGCCAGACACAAAGTCATGGAAGCCAAGCAGCCTGCACACGAACCGGTCATGGCCGAGGAGATCCTCCAAGTGCTGCCGCTGAGGGCTGGATCTCTCGTGGTGGACGGGACGGTCGGGCTGGGCGGCCATGCCCGCCGCTTCCTCGAGCGCATCGAGCCCGGCGGGCACCTGGTGGCCATGGACTGGGACGGCAGCATGCTCTCCATCGCTCGTGGAAGGCTCGGCGAGCCGGCGGGTGCCACGGTCGAGTTCGTCAACCGCGACTTTCGCGAGATGGCGCAGGTGCTCGGTGCGCGACAGGCGGATGCGATCCTTCTCGATTTGGGCCTCAATAGCGCGCAGGTCGACGATGCCTCGCGCGGGATCAGCTTTCTCCACGATGGGCCCCTCGACATGCGGATGGACCGCACGAAGGGTGAGCCCGCCGCGGCGATGCTCAACCGCCTCGGCCCGCAAGAGATCGAGCAGATCCTATGGGACTTGGGCGACGAGCGCTGGGCGCGCGCGATTGCCCGCAAGATCGTCGAGCGTCGGAAGCAGAAGCCTCTCCGAACCACCGCGGACCTGGTCGAGAGCGTACTGGCAGCCGTTCCTGCCGGCGCCCGCGATCGGCGGATCCACCCGGCGACCAGAACGTTTCAAGCGATTCGAATTCAGGTGAACCAGGAGCTCGAGGGCCTCGACCAGGCGCTGCAGGATGCGGCGCGATGTCTAGCCCCCGGCGGCGTCCTCGCCGTCTTGAGCTACCACTCCGGAGAAGACCGGATCGTCAAGCAAGCCTTCCGCTTGCTGGCCGACGAGGGCTTCGCCGACCTCTATCGCAAGCCACTGCTTCCGCAAGAGGCAGAAATCCGACGCAACCCGAGGAGCCGCAGCGCCAAGCTGCGGGCCCTAGCGCGGGTCGCAGAATCCGAACCAGGGAAGGAGCCATGAGCGCAGTACCAGCCTTACAACCGACCATTCGTCCGCATACACCGCGGGTGCGAGTTCGAGTGCAGCACCGCACTTCTCGCCCTGCGTCAGGAACCTCCGCCAGCAGGAGTCGGTCCCGCCCAGGTGTCGCGGCCGGTGCCGTGGCCATCAAGGGGGGCATGCTCTGTACGCTGGCGCTGCTGTCGTTCCTGGCCAGCAGCCTCTGCGGCAACGTGCTGATGGAGAAGGCCCGTCGCGAGGGCTTGGCCGCCAGTTCGCGTGCTCGGGATGCGCGTCGGGCCGAAGCCTCGGTGCGACGCCAGGTGGACGCGTTGACCAGTCTCGGTGCCACCGAAACCTGGGCAGTGGCGAACGGATTCGCTGCTCCGGACGCCGGGCGCGCAAC
>DATLGQ010000048.1:0-7139 GCA_035540435.1 Fimbriimonadaceae bacterium | reverse complement strand
TCACCTTCCGTGGGTAGGCATAAAGCTCGCCTACCGCGACTGGAGCCCCTCCCAGGGCCGGCACAGCGCGGGAAACCGCAGCCTCGGCTGCATAGGCGTAGCCATCGTGCAGCGCCCGCCTCTTCGCGTTGGCGACGACGGCGCGGTTGGGTGATCCCGCGACGAAGGTGATTTCGGCCTCGGGGTAGTCGGCGCCGGTGGTATTAGTCACGGTTGCCCAGCACTCCAGCTGGATCTCGTCGGAGTCCGGTTTCAGGGTGGCCACGTAATCGGCGTTCCAAGACATGCCACGCGTCAGGTACGTGACGTTCATGTCGGCCGACTCGTTCGACTTGCTCTGCACCTCCGCCGTCAGTTGCGGGATCGCCACGATGCCGGTATCCGTCGGGGCGATAATCGTTCCTGGCGGGTTGATCAGCAGCTGATCGCCGACCTTGAGCACCACCTGCCCCGGCTCCGCGAGCTGCAAGACGCCCTGCAGGCGTTCGGCAACCCCACCATGCTCCCCGTAGCGGACGAGTTCGACCTGCCTCCCCACAAACCGCTGCAGCAGGTGCTGACTGTTGCCGGCGCCCAAATCATAGGTGCTCGACACCACCTGCGGGCCTGGCTTGTCCCACTCGAAAATCAGCGAGTCCTGGTCGAGCTGCTTGCTGATCCCGGTGATACCGATGCGGTTCAGTCCCTCGGACAATGTCACAGGCCGGCTCTCCTTGACGACCGCGAAGTCCTGGCTGTAAACGGTGAGCTGGATCGTCTTGCGAGCCTCATGCGGCTGCTCTTTGGCTTTCGCAGTGAGCGCGCATCCGGCGGCGCCGAGGCCGACCGCGAGTGCAGAAAGGATGAGCATGCGTCCCATGAACGCTATTGTCCGTCGTAGCGAGGGGAGTTCAACCCTTCACTTACATGATTTGCACGTCGCGCGAGCCAGCCTGGACGTAGCCGATGACCGCGGCGGCTTCTCCCGCTTGGTTCAGGCGCTGGACGATCCCCGGGGCAGCTTCTCGGGCCACCACCAGCACCATTCCGATACCCATGTTGAAGGCGCGGTACATTTCCGCTTCGGGAATCTGGCCTGAATCCTGGATAAGTCGAAAAATCGGCAGAGGCGTCCAGGAGCGCTTGTCGATCACCGCCTGCACATCCGCCGGCATCACCCGCGGCAGGTTGTCGTAGAGGCCGCCGCCGGTTATGTGGGCGACTGCATAGACGCCGGCATCGTCCTGCAGCAGCGGGTAGACCGACTGAAGATAAGAGCGGTGGGGTCGCAGGAGCTCCGATCCGATCGTCGTCCCAAGGCCCGGCACCTCGTCTCTTACCGACAGCCCTCCGATCTCGAAGAGCGCGCGGCGGGCAAGGGTGTACCCGTTCGTGTGGAGACCGTTCGCGGCGATGCCAACGATCGCATCGTTGGGCTGCATCTTGCCGCGCGGGAGCTTCCGGTCAAGATCGACAACCCCGACGATCGTGCCCACGAGATCGATCTCGCCGTCATGATAGACTCCCGGCATCTCGGCAGTTTCGCCTCCGAGGAGGACGCAGCCGGCTTCGGAGCACGCCTCCGCGCATCCCTGCAGCACCGCTTCGAACCCGCTACCCATCAGCCCGGAGGTGGCGAAGTAGTCGAGGAAAAACAAGGGCCTCGCTCCCTGGCAGAGGATGTCGTTGACGCAGTGGTTGACGATGTCGCGGCCGAGCCCGCTATAGTCGCCACACATGTGGGCGACCTTCGTCTTGGTGCCCACCCCGTCGATGCTCGCGACCAGGACGGGCCTGTCCATGTCCGGGAAGCTGGCGCGAAAGAGCCCGCCGAAACCACCGACGCCGCTCAAGACTTCTTCGGTGTAGGTCGCTTGGATTTTTGGGAGCACGGCGCGCAACGACCTCTCGGCCTCGTCGATGTCGACACCGGCGGTTCGGTAGGTCAAGGGCTCGTCCGGCATGAGCGGACTTTACCAAAGTGCGGCCGTGGGGGATGCCGGCGTCATCTTGCGACGAAGCGCTCAGCCCACCAGCGTGCTGCTTCCGTAAGGTTGAAAACGCCACGCCCGTAGAGTGGACCGAGTCCGTAGCAGCCGGCGAGAAAGACGTCCGCCAGGCGGCCCACGTTGTCGGGCAACACATCACCGCGCTGAATGCCGCGAACGAAGACGCCGCAGAGGGGCTCGTAGACTGACATGAAGTAGGCGCTCAGAACGCTCTCGCCGCTCTCGGGCCGGGACAGTCTTGGCGTGTCACGCAGAATCTGGGGAAGGTCTGGCGCGTCCGGCTCAAGCACCGAGGTGGCAAAGGAAGCGAGGGCTTGAGCAGTAGGACCTGATTCGGGGACGCTGCGGCTCAGGCGCAGCCCCATCTCCATGAGAACCGACTCCGCCCAAGCCACATAGAGCCCCTCCTTGTCCCCGAAGTGATGATAGAGCGTGGGCGGCTGGAGCGCCGCCGCCTCGAGCACGGCCGAGACGCTCGCCTCGTGGAACGACGCGCGCCCAAAGACGCTCCTCGCGGCTTCCAGCAGCCGGGCCCGGCCGCTCTGCGTTCCCTCGATGGTCACACTGGATGGACGGAGCTACGGCCTGCGGGGACTCTGATTCCGAATCAGCTCTCGCGTTTCGTTGAAGGCTTCATCGGTCGAGAAAGCTTGGCGATAGAACGCATCGATGATGTCGAAGATCTCCAGCAGGTTCGCCAGCCGCTGCCGAAACACTCGCGCCTCGCGAGAAAGGCCCTCCTCCGGAAGCTTGGCAATGCATTCGCGAATCACATCCGCAGTGGGGTCCAGCTCACGCCGCTTGCGCTCGCGCACCACCCGGATGAACATCTGCCAGGGGTCGGAGTCGCTGACATACGTGTCCTTACGCTCTCCCGGACGCCGAAACCGACGCACGATGCCCCAGTCCATGAGATCGCGCAGGTTCATACTGGCGTTGCCGCGGCTGATCTGCAGACGCTCGATGATCTCATCGACCGTCAATGGCTCGCCCGTCACGAAGAGGAGCGCGTGGATCTGAGCCATCGTCCGGTTGATGCCCCAACTCGAACTCATGCGGCCCCATTCGAGGATGAACTGCTCCTGCGCCGCCTTCAGTTTTGCATCTTGGGGGTTCAAATTTTCAGAAAATTTGTTCACCAGCGGCATCACCCTACCCGACTAGAGGCCAATATCCCGGCAGCAGGCCTGAACGCCGGCTCAAGCCTGCGGCTACAGGGTTACATCCGCTTTCGTTCATCATGAACCCATGCACGCGACGGTTCTGGGAGCCGGGAGCTGGGGGACGGCGCTGGCGATCCTCCTCGCCAGGAACGGTCACCGCGTCACGCTCTGGGGGCGTGAATCGGAGGAACTCCACCTAACGCAAGCGGCACGGGAGAACCTTCGTTACCTGCCAGGCTTCGCCTTACCGGAAGAGGTTGCGGTCGTCTCGTCGGATCACCTCGAACCTTGCGATCTTTGGGTCGTCGCGGTGCCCTCTTACGCCGTCCGCGGCGTCATGGGCTTCATCTGCGGCGAGCGGCCGCTCACGGTCATAGCCTCCAAGGGCATCGAGGCGGGTTCTGCACAGCTTCTGTGTGAGGTCGCTCTCGAGGCTTGCCCGTCAGCCTGCGCGGGACTGCTGAGCGGCCCGAACCTCGCTGTCGAAATCGTCCGGGGCGTGCCGACGGCGTCGGTGAGCGCATTTGCGGACGCATCGGACGCTGAGCGGGTCGCGGTCGCCTTTAACTGCCGCACCTTTCGTGTCTACCTTTCGAGCGACGTACGCGGAGTGGAATTGGCCGGGGCCCTCAAGAACGTGCTCGCCATCGCTGCCGGAATGTCGGACGGCTTGGGTTTCGGCGACAACACGAAAGGCGCTCTGCTCGCGAGAGGGCTTGGCGAAATGGTTCGGCTTGGACTGGCCATGGGCGGACGCATGGAAACCTTTATCGGGATTGCCGGTGTGGGCGATCTTTTTGCCACCGCGGCCAGCACGCTCTCGCGCAACTACCGGGTGGGCAGGGCTCTGGCTGAGGGGCAATCGCTACCCGATGCCCTCGAAACGGTGGGGCAGACTGCGGAGGGGGTGGGCACGGCCGACTGCGCTGGGATTTTGGCACGCCGACACGGGGTCGAGATGCCAGTTTTCGAAGCTGTCGACGCGGTGCTGAAGGGGCGCCTTCGCCCTTCTGACGGCGTGGCCCTGCTCATGGAGCGCGCGCCGAAGCCCGAGATCAGTCTGTAAGCCCCTCGCCTGCCACCTCTCGAAGCAGCTGGCGATAGCGGTCTGCCACAGTTTCCACGGCGTAAAGTTCGAGTGCACGCTTTGCCTTCAAGTGCACCTGCCGACGCAGGTCATCCTCACGGCACAGCCGCGTCAGCGACTCCAGGAAATCCGCCAGGCTGTCGGCGATCAGGCACGCTCCCCCGCCCAGCGTTGCGTCCACGTCTCGGTAGCTCTCATAGTTGCAGACTACGCTGGGTATTCCGAACGCGCAGAAGTTGGAGAGCTTGATGTTGCTGCGCGTGCGATCCCGCAACTCCTCCGGCCGGGTCCAGGCCACTCCGATGTCGATCTGCTTGTACGCGGTGAGATCCCGCGTGCCGGCTGTCAGGAACCGGAGGCCGAGAGACTCCACATGGGCCCGAATCGCCTCCGCGTCGTGCAGGTGTTCAGGCTGCCCGACATAGCCGACCACCTGTGGCCGGGCCAGGCGCTCTTCCGGCAGTAGGAACCTCCACCGATTGCAGTGATGGTGGGGAATGACGTACGCTCGGCGGTCGCTCCGCGCCGATGGCAAAAAATCGAGCGTGCTCCGCGTGTTCAAGATGAGCGCGTCGAACGCGTCGACCATCTCGAAGTAGCTCCGACCCTTCTCGATGCTCGGATTGATCACGTCGAAGATCTGCGGAGCCTTACCGCGAATCGCCTGGACCAACTCAGGGCTGGCCACCGCGACCCAAACCAGCGCTCGCGCTCCCACCGATCGCCGAGGCTCCAATAGCCTTCCGCGCACCACTTCTGCCCCTAGAGCCTGGGCGACCTGACGCCCCCGTACGTCCATCGACGTGAGGCGGTTGTACATGCCCGTGAACACGACCCGGCCAGAGAGATTACGGCTTACCAGCACTTCGCGCAGCCGGCTCATCACGCGCGGCCTAAGTGAACCGAACTTGGATACCGCGCCGCTGAAGCTGCTCCAAGAAACGCTCTCCTTCCATTGCCGTCTCGTAGCGCAGTGCCCCGTCCGGCATCTCGCCAGAGGCGATCGCTATCGCGTAGATGGACGAGCTGAAGCCCGTAAGCCGCTCCATCGAGGTGAAGCCGGTGATGTCGTCCTCGCGGTCGAAGATGTCGACTTGGTACCGCGCGTCCTTGCCGCCCTTCTTGCCGATCCCAACCCCTCGCACGGCGCACTGATCCTTGTCCTCGAACTTGGCTAGCGCTTCGCCAAAGACCTTATAGAACAGTTCCCGGGGCTTGACGTCGCAGTCGCCCACTCGGACTGGCTCCTCGCTCCAGAATCCAAAGTCGCGGAAGATACGGATGCGCTCGCAATGTCCGGGGAACCGGATGGTCTTGTACTCGTAGTTCCGCACCCGATCCTTGAACGTGTAGGGGGCAGTGCTGGTGCCGCCCGAGGTCGTAAAGGCTTCCATCTCGCCCAGTTCGTCGATGTGCAGCGTCTCCAGCTCGTCCAAGGTGTCGACCAAAACGATCTGGCCCTCCCTCAGGGTGACGGCCTCATAGTCATACTCCGTCACCAAGCCCTCCACGTTGAACGTGAGCTTGTAGTTGAAGGGGGGTTTCGGGTTCTGCGGCAGCACGCCGCAGTAGAGCTTGATGCTCTCCACTTCGTCCAACTGATCGATGAGGTAGCAGCCGATGCTGTTGACGAGCCCAGGCGCCAGCCCGGTGTCCGGCACGAGCGTGACTCCGCACTCCTTTGCCGCCTCATCCAGCTTCAAAGTCTCGAGGGTGACGTCGGTGTTGCCGCCGAGGTCCACCATGCTGGTGCGGGTTTCGATCGCAACCTTTGCGATCCGTGGGTGCATCCAGTACGGCACGCAGCTCATGAGCACGTCCGCCGGCTTGAGAAACCCCGCGAGGGAGCTAGCCTCCAACGCGTTGACCTGGCAGGGCTCGCAAATCGCGCTGCCCACCAGCTCATTGACTTTTCGGGCACTCTTCTTGGCCTGCTCGATGCACATGTCGCCAAGCAGGATGGTCTTCGGTTGCGCGAATTGGGCTAGATCGTAAGCGGCGGCTGTGCCTTGCATGCCGGCGCCAAGCACCGCGAAGGTCTTGTTCATAAAGGGGGTCTCCGGGGGACGCCATCGTCGTCCCAGCATCATCATCTTACCAGGACCCTCCTGCGATCCACCCTTCCGCCAAGAGCCCGTATATACTGTAAGCGCGCCAGGGATCGGCGCACTAGTTACGGATGAAGGTCACTCCTCGAACGTCCGCGTCAGGAAGACGCAGGCCGGAGCCCGATGTTTCGCACCGGAGCTTCGACATCCTCGGCGTGTTGCTCCTGGCGCTCGCCCTGATCGCGCTCCTATCGCTGCTGCTTGCCGATACCGGCATCTTGGGCGGAGCCATGAGCGGACTCCTGCGCACCCTGTTCGGGAACGGCGCGTGGGTGGTGCCGGTCGTTTTGACCCTGCTAGGTCTTGGAGTCATCGGCGGCAAACGCTCCGTCGAGGTCACCCACCTGACCTGGGGGCTTCTGCTGCTCTTCGTGGCCGCAATGGGCGCCTTCAGCCGCAGTGTCGGAGGCGACTACTTCGATCCCGAGGCGGTGCAGTCCTCCGGAGGCTATGTCGGCGCCGTCGTCGGGTGGGCCGTAGACCGGCTGCTCGGGTCGGCCCGGCTTGTAGGACTCGGGGCCATCGGCATGGTCGGACTCATCTTGTCGGTCAACCTGCCCCTGAAGGCCGTAGCCGCCGCTCTACGAGATCGGACCCGCGAACTGCGCTCGAATGGGAGCCCCAGACTGGATCGACCGACTCGCAAAGCGGTGGTGGCCATGAAGGAGGAAGAAGAGTCCGAACCCGTGGACAATCAGCCGCGCAGGACCCGCCAGGCGCCGATCTTCCGGGACACCGCACAAGCCCAACTTGCCCCTTCCGAGCCTCAGGAGCCCAAGGAAGGGTATCGCCT
>DATLGQ010000047.1:0-6088 GCA_035540435.1 Fimbriimonadaceae bacterium | reverse complement strand
GAGTGAACGACCACCCGCGACCCTTCCTGCTCGCGGTAGAGCTCGATCGATAGGTTGTCGGTGAAGCGCCACTTCAGCTTTGTCGCCTCGGCAATGACGTCCAGCGCGTACTTGAGCGAGGTGTTGATCAGGTAGGCGTCGATCTTGAAACCGGGCACAGTCTCCGCGATCTCGATCTTCACCCCAGTCTGCTTCGAGATCTCTGCGAACACGGTGCGGATCTCGGTCTTGTCCAGCCGCGTCGTGAGCCGCTTTTGAAGTACGCTCGGGTTCAGCGAACCTTTGGGAGCCGGCTTGGGCTCCGGCTTCTTGGGCTCGGCCGACTCCGCTTTTGGCGGCTCCGGCTTGGGAGCCGGCTTCTTGGAAACGAAGTAGATGCCGTTTTGGACGTCGACCTTCAGGTTCGCCAGCTTGCAGACTAGGTGCAGCGCCTCCTCGAACTCCACTTCGTTGAGCGACAGATGGAGCGCGAAGTAGGTGTGGGGCTCGATGACGTAGTTCTTCTTTGCCTGGCCGAAGAGATCGCCCAGAACGGCCCGGACGTCGGCGCCCTTCGAGGTGATGCTGACGGTGCCATTGTCGTTCTTCTTGACCTCGTCGTTGGCTGCTGCCAGCATGGCCAGGGCCAGGAAGGTGAGGAGCACGAGAGCTTTCTTCATGATGTGGGGAACCTCCACTTAAGGGTTGATGGGCCTTCCGGCGGGATCGTAGACCCGGATGCCGGGGCGCGATGGCGGTGGACGACGGACCGGCCGCCGAACTGAAGTTCTGGGAGTGCGGCGCATTTGTGGCGGCTGCGCCTGCCTGACGGCCCCATTGCTCGGCCTGTCGATGCCGGCAGCCGGAGCGCGATCCTGGGGCGGGTTCATTGCCGCCTTGGGGCGGCTCACATGGGCAGATGGCGCGGGCGAAGCCGCTCCCTCCGGCGCAGGGCCATTGCCCACCTCGGCTTGAGACGGAGCGCTGGTCGAGTCCTGCGCGGCGACCGACACGGCCTCCGGCGTCGGCGAGATTGCGGCGGCGACCTCGGTAGCCCCCGGAATCGATGCAACTGGGAGGGCGGCGGCGCCCGAGACCGGCGGGGTGGTGGTCTCGGGCAGAGCGGTCGCCGCCTTCTCTCCAAAGAGAGTGGCAGGGTTCTTGGCCAGGTAGCTCATAGCCAGCATCACGCCGGCAAGCGCAAGCGAGTAGAGGATGGGCCGGCTCATCTTGGCCGGGTGCGTGCGCGTCTTCGGCTCGGCACTTGCCACCGCCGGGGCTGCGAACGCTGGGACCGACGCTGCCGCAGCACGAGTCAGTTGATCTCGAAGTCTGTCGCGGGTCGTCGCGGGTGGCGCGTCGTCCATCTGGACGACTGCCTCGCCGGGCGCCAACATCGAAAGAAGGGCAGCCTTCCGTTGGTCGAGTGTCTGCTTGCAGTCGGCGCAGGCTCCGATGTGACCGTTAAGCTGACGCAGCGCTTCCTGCGACAGGGCTTCGCCGCTCAGGTAGCGGCCGATTTGAGATTGGGCGATCTGGCACTCGAAGTTTCCGACTCGCATTCTTGACAATCCGCTCTAGGTTTGGGGCCTGACAAACATGCGGCCCAGTAGGATTGTCGGCTCGCGCTACGGGAACTTTAGGGCCGCTGGGAGTTTGGAGTTTTGGAGTTTGGACTTTGGACTTTGGAGTTTGGGAGGGGGAGTTTGGAGTTTGGAATCTGAACCCAACACCTAACACCTAACACCTGACACCAGCACCCCTTCTGCCCACCCCTCACGCGCCCGCGGCACGGATCTCACGCAGATCATCCGCGCTCGGCACCGCTACGCCCACCTTTCGCACCACCGCCGCGCTTGCCTGCGCCGCCAATTCGAAAACTGAGCGCGTGAAACCATCTGCGGCTAGTCCGAGGGCGACCGTCGCCACGACCGTATCTCCGGCACCGGCCGTATCGTACACCTCTACCTTCGGCGCCTCCACCCTGAACCTCTCCGGCCCTGCGACCGCCATCCCGGCCTCCCCGAGGGTGATCACCAGCGCGTCGAGACCCGTCCGGCTACGGATCTCCTGTGCGGCCTCGAGCGCGAGCGATGGCTCCAGCGGCTGCCACAGGCCGAGTACCTCCGACGCCTCCGCCCGGTTGAGCGTCAGGCAGTTCGCGCCTCGATAGAAGGGCAAGCTCCTGGGCTTTGCGTTCACGCTCACCGGCTTTCCCAATTCGCGGGCCCGGGCGATTACTTCAGCTACCACCTTCTCGGTCAGCGCTCCCTTGAGGTAGTCGCTCAGCACGACCAAATCGGCGCGCTCGAGCAGGCGTGTCGCTTCCGCCAGAAGCTGCGACTCCGCTTCCGGCCCGGCGGGAAGCTCATCTTCGTGGTCGATCCGCAGGACCTGATGAGCCGCGTCCGCCAGCACCCGAGTCTTGCGCGTGGTCGCTCGGGCAGGATCGCGCACGATCCCGGAAGCGTCGAAGCCGTCGGCAGTGAAGGCTCGAACCAGATCGTCGCCCGCAGCATCGGACCCGACCAAGCCGGCCACCATCGTGCTCGCCCCCAGCGCCCTCAGATTGCGCGCCACGTTGGCGGCTCCGCCTGGAACGCTCGTGGTGCGCTTCTGGCGGACGACCATCACCGGCGCCTCCTGGCTGATGCGCGTTGCGCTGCCAAAGATGTACTCGTCGAGCATCAGGTCGCCGACCACGAGCGCCTTCAGCCTCCCGAACTGATCGAGAAGCTCACCGAACCTCAAGTGGCCACGACCTCACCCGCCGCCCTTCTGCCGAAAATGCCGAACAAAGCCGCTCCGAACATCGCGAGCACGAGAGCCATCGCCTGGGCCATCGTGATGGGAAGGGGCCCGAGATACTCGGAGGTCGTGCCGGCACGCCAAAACTCGTAGACGAAGCGCGCCACCCCGTGAAGCACAAAGAACAGTGCCGCCACTTGGCCCGGCGCCAGCTTGCGCGTGACTTCCACCCTCAACAAGAACGCCATCGCGAGGAGGTTGAGCAAGGAGTCGTAAATCTGGGCCGGATGATAGAGCCCAGGCTCGTTGGCCACCGCAATGCCCCACGGGAGGTCGCAGGCCCCGCCGTAGCAGCAGCCGTTGAGCAGACAACCGACCCGTCCAATTGCGTGGCCGAGTAACAGCGGCGGCGCCGCCACGTCGATCATGGCCGTCACTGGCTTGCGCCGGATACGGCACCAGAGAATCACGGCCAATGCCCCGCCGATGATCCCGCCAAAGCTCGTGAGGCCCTGAAACTGCCATCGCAAGAGGTCGTGGGGGTTGGCGATAAAGTGGGGCAGCTCCGTCAGGATGAAGGCTATCCGCGCGCCGAAGATGCCAGCCAGTAGCGCCCAGAATCCCACGTCGTTCACATCTTCGGGAGCTAGACCGTAGCGAGGCGCCCTGCGGCGCGCGAACCAGAGCGCAGCCAGAAAGGCGATCAGGATCATCACGCCGAAGCTGTGAATCTCGAACCCGAACACGGTGAACAGCACCGGATACATGCGACTTCAGGTTACTCGTACACGCGGGTTACCGCCTACGCAAATGGCCCAGCAGCAAGTGCTAAGCGGTCTCCTTCACCACTTGTAGAGCCTGCCGGAACAGCGGATGCTCGGCCGTGCCCAACCACTCGTACGCGATGGATTCGGTGTGAGCCGGGACAGCCCCCGCATCCCGGATTCGTTCCATTCCGAGCTTGTGCCGATCCAGCGTCCTGGAGGAAACCGCGTCGGCGCACACGATCACCTCCAACCCCTGCCGCAGGAGGTGGTGCGCCGTTTGGCTGACACAGATGTGCGTCTCGATGCCCACCAACACCGCCTGGTTCCGCCCACTCTCGGCCAGTGCCTGATCGAACGCTGTGCAGCCCACGCAACTGAAGGTCATCTTTGGGATCGGCTCAGCCGGCAGGTGCAGCGCGAGATCCGGATGGGTGCCGCCCATGCGCTCCGGGTTCTGCTCCGTCGTGAACACGGGCACATCCAGCAGCCCTGCTACGCGCACCAGGAAGGTCGAGCGCGCGAGCACCCGCTCAGCCTCGTGAATCGCCTTGAGAAAGGAAGGCTGCAAGTCCACCGCCAGCACAATGCTTCGAGTAGGGTCCGCAATCGTGATCGGCATAACTCATTCTGGTTGACCGCAGGGCCTCTGCGCCTGCTGAATTGACGACGCCATGCGCATTCAGTACAATACGGTTGCTCAAGGGAATGGGCGAGTGGAGCTCTTCCGCTTGATGGAGGTTATGGCATGAAGCGATTTCTCTCGATAGCGGCCTGTGCGGCCGCAATTGGCGTGAGCAGCTCTGCTCAGGCGCAGTACACGGAAGGTGGCGATGTTTTCGATGCGACCCCCTGGGGCTTCGCATTCCGGATCGGCTACGCTTTTCCGCTAGACGACAACCTGCGCGAGGTCAGCGACTCCTTCTTCAGTTTTGGGATTGATTACTACCTGAGCCGGCCGTTCTTCCGCACCGGTGAGACCTATTTCTCGCTCGACTGGTATGGCAAGACGATCAGCGGACAGAAGGGCAACTTCTTCCCCCTGATGGTGAATCACAAGTGGTACACCGAGAGGGCGCCCCTCACTGCCCCAGAAGGACATCGGTCCTACTTCTTCGCCGGGCTTGGCGCCGTGTTCATGGACACCGCCAATTCGGACGTGGTGATCGGCGCACGCGGGGGCGTGGGGGTCGAACTCGGGCCCTACTTCTTCGCTGAGGGAGCTCTGACCATCAGTGAGCGCGCGTCCGGCCGCGTGCACGCAAACACGATCGGCGCCTACCTGGGCTACCGGTTCTAGAGCACACGAGACGTAAACTCTGCTTGAGGGGGCTAGCCCGGTTGGTATCCCCCTCGAGCTTCTGAGCCCGCGCCTGTGGCCCTACGGTAACAGGTGTCCCAGCTTCGCGCGTTTCGTCTGGAGATACTTCTCTCGAGGCTCCAGCGCGCTCGCCACCAGCGGCACGTGCTCCACGATCTCGAGGCCGTAGCCTTGCAGGCCCGCCACCTTCTTCGGGTTGTTGGTCATCAGCCTGATCTTGCGAATACCTAGATCCGCCAGGACCTGCGCGCCGATCCCGTAGTCACGTAGGTCCGGTTTGAACCCCAGCGCCTGGTTGGCCTCCACGGTGTCCATCCCCGAATCCTGCAGCTCATAGGCTCTCAGCTTGTTCACCAGCCCGATGCCGCGCCCCTCCTGCGAGATGTACAAGACCACCCCTTGGCCCTCGGCCTCGATCATCTGGAGGGCCATCGAGAGCTGGTCCCCGCAATCGCAGCGCAGAGACCCGAGCAGATCCCCCGTCAGGCAACTGGAATGCACACGCACCAGCACGGGCTCCTCGGTACAAACATCGCCCTTGACGATGGCCACGTACGGATCCCGCTCCACGAGCGGCTCATAGGCATAGAGGGTGAAGTCGCCGTGTCGGGTGGGGAACTTGATCGGCCCCGCCGCCCGGACCACCAACTTCTCATGCATTCGGCGATAGGCGATCAGGTCGGCGATCGTGATCATTTTCAGGCCGTGCTCTTCCCCGAACTTCACCAGCTCGTCGAGACGCATCATCGTGCCGTCCTCAGCCAGGATCTCGCAGCCGACACCCACGGGCTTGAACCCGGCCAGCACACAAAGGTCCACCGTCGCCTCGGTATGGCCAGCCCGATAGAGCACGCCTCCCTTCTCCGCCCGGAGAGGGATGATGTGTCCAGGTCTCGCAAGGTCCTCCGGCTTGGCGTTCCCGTCTACGAAGACTTCGACGGTCTTGGCCCGGTCGTGCGCCGACACTCCCGTCGTCGTCCCGTGCAGCGCGTCCACCGTCTCGGCCATAGCCGTGCCCAGTCGTGCCGTGTTCTGCTTGGTCATCATGGGGATGCCCAGCTCCGCCAGCCGCTCGGCGGTCGTGGGAATGAACGGAACCCCACCGCCATGCTTGATCATGAAGTTCATCGCCTCCGGCGTGCACGCCTCCGCGGCCATGATCAGATCGCCCTCGTTCTCGCGGTCGGGGTCGTCGACCACGATGATCATGCGTCCTTTGCGCAGTTCCTCCAAGGCCTCCGGAATCGTGGCGAATTGCATCTTCATGTGATTCTAC
>DATLGQ010000046.1:0-3069 GCA_035540435.1 Fimbriimonadaceae bacterium | reverse complement strand
CCGCCAGCCTCGATAGCAGCGCGAGCCTAGAACCCATCAAGATTCAGCAGCAGACGCCTCCGAACCAAGAGGCCGGAGCCCAAGCCGCTGGCCAGGAGCCTGCCTCCACGCAAGCGAACCAGGGCCCGACACGGGAGCCGGTGCTGCCGGACGCTATCGCCGGGGCCCAGCCGGCGCCCGAGGGCACGACGCCGTTCCAGATTCCGGGGCTGCAGGGGCAGATCGGGCTTCGGGAGACGCAGGACCCGGCGCAGCCTCCGCAGGAGCAGCGACATCCCCCGGCGCCCGCCGACAACGCGATCGACCCCCCACCTCCGATCGAAGAAACTCCGAGGGAGAACAACGGCATCGTCGACATCCGGATTTCAAGTGGCTCGCCTTCGCTCGGAGGCACCCAGCCGGCGCCCAACAACCTGGAGGCGCTCCTGCAGGCGGCCCGAAGCCAGTACATGCTCGGTCGCTATCCGGAAGCTGCCCGCACCTTTGAGCGCGCCCTTCAGGCAGGAGGCGACGCGGGCGCGATTAACCAGCGGCTGGGCCAGTGCTACGAGAAGATGGGCCAACCGACTCAGGCGGTTGCTGCCTATCAGAAGGCGATCGCAGCGTACGAGGCGGTCGAGCGATCCGGGGCGGGCGGCGAGCGGGTCAAGACCGCGCTGGATGCGACGCGCCAGGCGCTGCGGGTTCTCCAAGGGAGCAGCTAGCTTCTGAAGCTACTGGTCGTCCTGCTGTCGCTTTGCCTGCCGCTCGTCTCGATGGCGGACGTGCCCAAGGTGCTTATCGTCCAGCACATGGAAGCGGTCACCGAGGAGTCGGACCCTAACGCGCAGGTAGCCCAACTTCTGGCGCACGAGATGGAGCAGAGCGGACGGGTGCAGCCCATCGTCTGGAGCCTGAGCGATCCCCTGTTTCGGGAAGCCGTGTCGGAGCGGATCTTGCCCGATCCGCCCGACCATCCATCCGTTGCCCAGGCTCGCGATGCGGCGCGCCGCCTGCGCGCGCAGTACCTCCTGATGTTCAAGGCGGTGCGAGACACGAATCGGATCGTGGCCGAACTGACCCTTTACCGCGGTGACCGCTCGGTCTGGACGGACAAGAAGGACCTGAGCGTGCTCATTGGGAATGCGCTGGACGTCGACAGCGGCTCCGCATCGCTGGCCCGCACTTGGAACGCGCTCCTCGACGGCGGCCCCTTCCGAAGCCATCCTCCCAAACCCCAGCACGTGACGCCTGAACCCGACCCGGGGCAGTCGAGCACCTCGGTATCCGGCAGCGTGGGCGGGGCGGTGGATTCGGCGGTGTTGGAGGAGGCGGCTCAGCTCACGAAGGCGGGACGCCGGGACCGGGCGATCCTGCTCTTGCGGGACGCGGTGGATGCTTCGCCGTTGGATCCGCTTCGTCGCAAAGCGCTCATCGAGGCGCTGATGGAGGTGGATCCGGCACTGGCGGCAGCGGAGGCCGGCCGCGCGGCCGATGTTCTTCCCGAATCGGCCGGGCTGCGGGCGGTGGCGGCACGCGCGTGGCTCTTGGCTGGCAATCGGGAAGCAGCCGAAGAAGAGCTGAAGGCGGCGTTGACGCGGGATCCGGAGAACCCCGAGGTGCTCGTGCTCGTAGCCCGGGCACAGCTAGCCAATCTCGATCTGGCGGCCGCGCTGAGAACGCTCGAGAAGCTAGCCTCGAATGAGAATCCCGAAGTGCAGATGCTACGCGCTTTCGCCAGGGCTCTCGGCGGCAGCCACGCGGAGGCGCAGAAGGTGCTTGGAGAGGCGGCCATAGGGGAAGGGGACTATCCTCTAGCCATCGACTTGTGCGACCGAACCGCTTCCAGCATCGCGGCCGAACTGCGGTCGCTGACGCCGAAGTTTCGTTTGAACGGAGTGGACAAGTCGGAGCGCGAGGGGCTATCCTCGCTCCGCGCCCGACTGGCGGGAACGCTCTGGCTCGCGGAGAGACTCAATCCGCCGCACCCTCACGCGAGTTCACACGAACGGCGGCTTTTGGCCCTAAAATTGCTTCGACAATCCTTGGACGACGCAGGAACCTATCTCGACAAGCCGGACGAGGGTCTGCTGAGCGAGAGCGCCATCAATCTTGGCGAAGCGCTCAAGCACCTCTCGGCGGCGAGGGAGCAGTTCCGTCGTGAACGGGCGCCCTAGCGCCCGCAAGGAGTGTCATGCAGGATTTCGTCGAGCTCGCCGGCTACTTTGCGATCACCGCATCCATTTCGATCGGTCTGGCCTACGCAGTGACGTCGATGCGGGTCAAGAAGAGTTCGCCTGCTGCCTTCGAGCCTGAGTCCAAGGCCGTCTTCAGGATTCGGTGCTCCACCGGAGTCGTGCGATCGAGCTTCTTGGGGGAGGAGGAGGGAGCCTGGGCCATCAGCGCGCCTCTGCAGCGCGACAGTCTCGTGCCCTTGCGGTTCGGCGAATACGTAACGGTGGAAGCTCCGCATTCAGGAGGCGCCCGGATCTTCAAGACCGAGATCCTTGAGAGGCTGGAGGACCCTCCCCGGCTCCTGATCCGCAAGCCGCGCCACATCATGACCACCGACCGGCGCTCGTCGCCTCGTCGACGCGACCCCGAGGACAAGCCGTTCTGGGTGGAGAACGAGGAGGCCAAGATTCTCGACATCTCCGAGCGGGGAGTTCGGGTTGCCAGCGGGCGCGAGTTCTTGCGCGGCGAACGGGTCAAGATGCAGGTCGCGGGACAGAAGGCTGTGTACGGCTGGGTGGTGGAGTGCAAGCCCAACGGGCGGGGCAGCGAGGCGAGGGTGCTCTTCGAAGAGCCGGCAACGATCTGAGGATTCTAAGAGGCTGGGGGATGGATCCCGGTAGGACCAAAGGCGCACTGCCGGGGAACGTTCCGTCAGGCTCGCGCGTTGAAAGGAATGACGCATATCCTCCTTCCCTCTCCGGGAGAGTCTCAGCTGAGGCTCCCCGAACGCCCCGAGCCCACCCGGCCGGGGCGTTTTTTTCGCTATGGGCTCCGGAACCTTCAGCAAACGTGTACGCCCTACGCGACAAGGCGTCAAAACAAGAGGAGATGCTGACGACCCTATTGGTTCTGGCG
>DATLGQ010000045.1:0-2723 GCA_035540435.1 Fimbriimonadaceae bacterium | reverse complement strand
GTATCGGCCGATCTCCAGGCTGTCCCGGCTGGCTTCGTTGATGACGACCATGACTCGCTTGGACTCCGCTGGGGACTCTCCCTGGTGAGGTCGGTCCAGGACGGCTTCGGCCGTAGGCTCGGGCGCACGCTTCGGGGCCTGGGAGACGGGCGTAGGGCCGCATGCGGCGAGAAGTAGGGCAGGCAGGAGCGCAAGCATGAGTCTCAACTTAACACGATTCTGGCCATTCGCGTCCCGGAGCGCCGGACGGAGCGACGGACCCGGCGTCACTCGTGCAATTTGGCAAGCACCGTGCTCGGACCATACACCGCGTCCCCCTCCTTCACCAGGAACTCGATGTTCGGCTGGCCACACACCACCACGTCGACCTGCGAGCCCCGCCCGATGAAGCTGAGCTTGCCGCCGCTCGGCACCGCCTGCCCCTGCTGGACGAAGGTTGTGATCTTGTTGATGAACTTGTCGGCGATGAGCACGAGCGCGACGCGGGCTCGTTCGCCGTCGATCCACATCGTCTGCCGCTCGTTCTCGAAGACGTATTTTCGAGCCCACAGCTGCACGGCCCGTCGCACGTAGGTGATCCTGACGTACTCCCAGAAGTCGAACATCGGCAGGTTGCGGCCGTGCTGGATGTGGGTGACGCGGCCGATCTTTCCCGGCAGCGGCGCGTACTGGAAGTGCACGTCGAGCGCGGTCATGGCGATGCCGATCAGCCAGCCGTTGCCATCCGGGTGCTCGGCCGGCCACTCCTCCTTGGTGATATCGCTGATCGGGATCTCCTCCCCGAGCTTCTCGCTAACGACTTTGCCCCCCTGGACTTGTCGGATGTAGGCCACGCGGCCGTATACGGGGCTGCGCAGGAGCAGATGCTCTTGGTCCGTCTTGGTGTGGTCCGGGTCTCGGTGGAACCAGACATTGCGCATCCACCAGACGAAGGCGAGGAAGCCCAGGGCCAGGCCGGCGAGGATGGAGAGGAAGACGATCATGTGCTCGGCTCCTCTATTGTGGCTCGCGACGCGTCAGTTTGGCGGCCTCGGAGGGACTCGAACCCCCGACGCCCTCCTTAGGACGGAGGCGCTCTATCCGCTGAGCTACGAGGCCGCGTAGGTTCAGTGTACCGCGGCGTCCTTACCCTCCACGGGTCTATCCGTCGGCTTCATCACTCCATTGATTCCACCCGTCGTTCTCATGGAGCGCGTCCGGGTTGACCAGGCGAAGAAGGTTCCAGATGGCGGTAGAGCGGACCTTGGCGCCCTGTCCATGAGCCGCCGACTTCCCTCCCGTTGCTCCTCCGCCACGACCCGGGCTGAAGGGACTGGAAGCCTCCGGCTGCCAAAGCGACTTTGGAGCCAGGCGCATGCATGGAAGCCCCGTCATGAGCGTGCGGTTTGAGCTCATTGTCAACTTGCGGTCGAGGCCATGCACGCGCCAGGGGGCCCACAAAGCATTCATCGGCGTGCCGTCTGAAATGCTGATAAGATATATCGATCAATTGCTCTCCGTCGAGCAGCGATCAGAGTAACAGCCATGAAACGCAGCCCCCTCTTGGCCGCAGCGGCGCTGATGTCGTTAGCGATGCCCCTCGCACTCGAGGGTCCGAACCGCGAGCGCATGACCAGCCCCCCGACACAAGAACCCGCCCCACTCAAGAGCGCCTTCAAGGGCAAGTTCCTGATCGGCACCGCCGTCGGCACCCATGTTCTGCAGGGGCAGGACGCGCGGACCGAGGCCCTCATCCGGCGGCACTTCGACGCCCTGACCGCCGAAAACGCCATGAAGCCGGACGCGATACAGCCGCGCGAGGGCGAGTTCACCTTCGCCGACGCGGACCGGCTCGTGAAGATCGCGGAGGAAAGCGGGGCCAAGGTCGTGGGACATACGCTGGTGTGGCACTCGCAGACGCCGCGTTGGTTCTTCGAGGGCAAGGACGGACAGCCGGTCACGCGCGAACTCGCGCTTCAGCGCATGCGCACCCACATCAAGACGGTGGTGGGGCGCTACAAGGGGCGCGTCCGGGAGTGGGACGTGGTCAACGAGGCGATCAACGACGGGCCGGGCGTCCTGCGAAACTCGCCATGGCTCCGGGCGATCGGGGAGGATTACATCGCGGAAGCTTTCCGGGCTGCGCATGAGGCGGATCCAAACGCGATCCTCATCTACAACGATTACAACATCGAGATGGACTACAAGCGCCCCAAGGCGCTGGAGCTGCTGAAGAAGCTCGTGCAACAGAAGGTGCCGATCCACGGAGTAGGCATCCAGGCGCACTGGCGAACGGAGCACCTTCCGCTGGCCGAAACGGAGAAGGCGATCAAGGAGTTTTCCGCGCTCGGCCTGAAGGTGATGATCACGGAGCTGGATATCGGGGTGCTGCCCTCGCGCTACCAGGGGGCGGACATCTCGCGCACCGAAGGCATGACGCCGGAGCAGGCGGCGGTGATGAATCCTTACACGAAGGGGCTGCCGGAAGAGGTGGCCCGCAACCACGCGGAGAAGTACCGCCAGGCGTTCGAGCTTTTCCTACGCTACCGGGACGTGGTCGACCGCGTCACCCTGTGGGGTCCTCACGACGGCAACTCCTGGCTGAACAATTTTCCCGTGCGTGGACGAACCGAATACGCGCTGCTCTTCGACCGCGAGTTGAAGCCGAAGCCGGCTTTCTTCGCGGTGCAGAAGGCGGCCGAGGCCGCCGGCGGGAGGTAGGTCGGGCTCCCGGGCGCGGGAGC
>DATLGQ010000044.1:0-6062 GCA_035540435.1 Fimbriimonadaceae bacterium | reverse complement strand
CAGCCTTACCCCTTACCCCTTACCTCACTCATACCGCAGGGCCTCGATCGGCTGAAGCCGGCTGGCGCGAAGCGCCGGGTAGAGGCCAAAGAAGAGGCCGATCATCGCCGAGAACCCGAATGCGAGAATGATCGCCTCGGGATGCACGGTCGGGGGAACCTGCATCGTAGCGGAGACTGGCACAATGCCGAGAACGCCGACGGCGATCCCGATCACCCCGCCGACCGTGCACATCACAACGCTCTCCAAGAGGAACTGCGAGAGGATGCTGCTGCGCTTGGCGCCGATCGCCTTGCGCAAGCCGATCTCACGGGTGCGCTCGGTGACGGATACGAGCATGATGTTCATGATGCCGATGCCGCCCACGAGCAGCGAAACGGAGGCGATGCCGGCCAGCAGAATGCCCAGCAGTCGTGTCTGGGTTTCCATCTGCTCGATCCATTCCGCCTGATTCATGACTCGGAACAGTTCTTCTCCCGAGGCGTTGCGCCGCTTCCGGGCCAGAGTGCTCTCCACCAGATACTGGGTGTAGGGCATGAGGTCCGCATGGCTCGCCTGCATGACGATCATGTCGGGCTTGTTCTTGCCCATGAGCCGCTTCATGGCCGTCTGCAGGGGCACGTAGACCTGATCGTCAGGGTTCATAAAACCGCCACCGCCCTTATAGGCCACGACCCCCAACACGGTGAAGTTCCGACCCTTGATTCGCACGGTCGCTCCGACGGCGTTCTCGCCCGCAAACAGCTCGTCATAGACCTGGTAGCCCAGGACGCAGACTCGGTTGGCGAGGGCCTCGTCCTCCTCGGTGTACCAGGTTCCCTGGTGCATCTTGGTGGCGTTGCGGATGATGGCCTGCTCGGGGCGTCCACCCATCACCTGAGTGTTGTGGGTGCGACTTCCGAACTTGATCGGAGCGCCTTGCCGGACGGATGCGGTGATGTGCTGGAGGGTGGGAACGCTACGCTTGAGATCCTCGACATCCTCCATCTTGAGCGTCGGAGTGTCGCCGCCTCCTCCCTGCCCCCCGCGTCGCCAGTTGGGCATCACCGTGAGCATGTTCGTGCCCATCAACTGGATGTTCTCGAGGGCTTTGCGTTTGGTGCCCTCGCCGATCCCGATCATCGCGATGACGGACCCGACGCCAATCACGACGCCGAGCATAGTCAGGAACGATCGCAGCTTGTTGCTCGCGATGGCTCTCAGGGCGCTGGATACGCTGTCGGTGAAGCTCATATGGGTTCAGGTTGCCTGTGGCTTAGCGCCCTCCGCGGCCCCCTCCGCCTCCGCCGGCGCCGCCTGATCCTCCGCGGTTCAGCATGCTGCGCGGCTGTTGCCGGTTGCCGCCCGCCAACCCGACGTTGTTTCCTTCGAGCGCCTGAAGCATCTTCTCCTGCGTCTCTCGCATCAGGGCCAGGTCGATCTCGGCCACTACGACCTCCTCGCCTTCGCTGAGGCCCGACACGAGGTGAGCGCCCTCGTTGCCCATCTCACCGATCTCCACCTCGCGTCGCTCGGGCCGCATGGGGTCTTTGCCCTTCACCCGCACAAAAGTCTTGCCGTCTTCGCGCTGGATTGCTTGCTGAGGCACGATGAGAACGCCGGGCTTGTGCAGGGTGATGAACTCGCAGGAGGCGTTCATGCCCGGCTTCAACGGCACCTTGGCGCCTGGCAGAACCTCGACGCGCACTTTGACGGCCGTGATGTTGTTCTCGGTCACGGCGGCCGGGTTCACGCGCTGCACCCGCCCCTCGAAGGTCTTGCCGGGGAATGCTTCGGTCACGATTCGGACCCGCTGGCCCTCCTGGACATTGCCGATGTCGGCCTCATCGACCGACACCTCGACGAACATCCGGGTGACGTCGCTGATCTGAACGAGGCTGGTGCCTTGGGCGAACGTGCTGGTGCCGGGGGGAATGATGGTTCCCTCCTCCAGGTACTTCATGGTCACGACCCCGTCACGCGGGGCGACGACGGTGGTGCTGTCGAGCTGGACCTTCGCATTCTCCAGGCTCACCCGGTTGCGCACGGTCGCAGATTCGGCCACGAGCACGTCGCTGCGCCTGATTTCATTGTTGATGCGGGCATCGCGGGCTCTCTGCAGCTCGATCTGCGCGCTTCGAACGGCCTGGCGGGCCTCGGCGAGGTCCTTTTGAGAAACCTGATTGTCGCTCATGTTCGCGCGGGCCTGCTCCAGGTTCGCTTTGGCGCGGCTGGCCTGCGCCGTCGCCGATTGCAGGAGCGCTTGAATCTCGTTGTCGATGGTGTTGCGCTTGGCTTCAGCCGAGTTGAAAGAAGCGCGCGCGGCCTCAAAGCTGGCCCGGGCGCGGTCGACCACCGCTTGGGACACGTAACCCTTGGACAGCAGTTCCTCCTGGCGCTTCACATCCGCCTGGGCGGCGGCCAACTCCTGCTGGGCCCGTTGGTACTCGCCCTGCACGTCCCGGCGCATCCGCGGCACCTCAACTTCCTGAGCTCGACGCAAACCAGTCTGGGCAGCCGCGTAATCGGCCTCGGCAGATTGCATGGCGGCGGCCGTGAGCTCCGGCTGCCGCTTGGCCATCAGCTCCATCCGCTCCAGGCGGATCTTGGCGGAGTCCAGCGCTGCCTGCGCATCAGCGACGGTCGTTACCGATTGAGCCCGCTGAAGATCCAGCGAGTGCCGGGCCTGGGAGGCTCGTGCACGAGCGGACGTCAGGTCCGCAAACGCCTGATCGTAGGAAGCCCGGGTGTCCGAGGGATCGATTTCGGCGATCAAGTCGCCGCGCCGGACGACGGCGCCCTCGTCGACGTAGAGGCGCACGACCTTGCCTCCGGCCTTGGATTTTACGTCTACCGTTGTCAGCGCCACCAACTGGCCCGTCGCGGAGATCGACCGAACGAGGTCCCCCTTCTCTACCGGAGCGTATCGGTACTCGATATCCGGCAACACCTCGCGGTCACGCAGAAACAAGGCCCAGGCGCCCACGGACGCCAGCAGCACACCACCAACAATGAAGATCTTCTTGCTCATTCCAGTTCGCCGGGGATGGTTTCCCCAGTTGCCAATTTGAGGCGCACGTCGCTCACGAAGTAGTCGTAGAGCGCCTCGATGTAATTCGATTCAGCGGTCACCAGGCTCACCTGAGCGGTCAGAACCGTGACGATGTTCGTTCCTTCCGCACCGGCGCCCTGCGACTCGACCGCCGCCTGATAGTTCAAGCGGGCCGCTTCGAGGGCGAGCTGAGCCGCCTGCACTCTTTCTACGTTCTGAGAGTGAGTTGTGTACGCAGCCTCGATCTCGGCCTCGATCTCCCGCTCTGATTGGGCCAGGACGTTGCGGGAGGCTTCCAGGTTCAATCGAGCTTCTCTTTCTGCGGCCCGCGCCCGGCCACCGTCGAAGAGCGGAACCGACAGCACGAGGCTGACCGACCGGCCTTCGGCGGTGTTGGGTGTGAATAGCCGATCATAGCTGACGCCAACGGACCAACCGAAAAGTGCCTGACGCTGGGCTCGAAGCACGCTGTAGCGTTGCGACTCGATGCGCTCGCGCTGAGCGAGGAGGTCTGGCCGACGCCTGAGCGCCACCTGCTTCCCCTGCTCCATCGGTGGCGGAAGCTCGAAGACTTCGGGGGCGGTGGCGGCCTGGAGGGGCGGAAGCGGCAGATGGGGCTCCCAGCCGATGATGGCCTTCAACTGCGCCTCCGTCGTCACCGTCTGGTTCCGGATCTGGAGAGCCTGCACGCGGGCGTTCAACAGGTCGGCCCGGGCCTGCAGGATGTCCTTCTTGGGGGCGGCACCTACCTCCACTTGCGTCTCCGTCTGCCTGAGGATCGTCTCGGCTCGCTCAACTTGGAGGTCGGCCACCCGCTGGAGCTCCTGGGTCCGAAGGGCGTCGTAGAAGCGCTCGTGAACGGAGAAGAGAATGGTCCGCAGCGTCTGGAGGGCCAGATGGCGCTCGGCTTCGGCGAGGCGGCGGCTGGATCGCCAGGACCAGTCACGCTCGCCCGAGTCCAGGAGGGTCCAGTCGGCACTGACGCCGGTTTGGGAGCCTTGCTCGTTGAAGACGCTGGTGGAGCCGTCGACCGTGCTTTCGCGGCGGCTGGTGTTATATCGGTAGGTGGGCGTGACGGTGGGCAGGAAGGCGGCGAACTGCTGGCTCACTCGCGCGCGCGCCGCAGATACACCAAGCTCGGCAGCTCGCACATCACCGTTGCGTTCGCGCGCCATCATCAGCGCCTCGTTCAAGGTGAGGCTGTCTTGTGCCGCGGCCGAGGCCACGAGCAGCAAGCTGGCGCCGAGGTTGAAGCACTTGGTCGAGCGCATGCCGAAGAAGTTACCGCGTCCAGGTGGGACGAACGACGAGCGACGAACGGTGAACTGGGAACAGTGAACAGTGAATGGTGAGTGCCCCGCGAGCATGGAATCGGGTAAACGACCTTCTCATGCAACCACGAGGAGAGCGTATTTGAAAGGAGTCATTCTGGCCGCCGGAAAAGGCACGCGGCTGTACCCGGTCACGCACCACATCCCCAAGCCGTTACTTCCTATTGCGAACCGCCCGACCCTGGAGTACGCGTTCGACAAGCTCAAGGAGATGGAGGTGCGGGACATCTGTATCGTGGTGGGCGAGATGGAGGCGCAGATGCGGGAGGCGCTTGGCGATGGCTCGCAGTTCGACCTTCGGCTCGCCTACGTTCGGCAGACCGACCCTAAGGGCCTGGCGCACGCCGTCGGCTTCGCCCGCGAGTTCGTCGCAGGCGACGACTTCGTGCTGTACCTCGGCGACGCGATCTATTCTGAGGGATTCGAAGCCCATGCCAGGCGGTTTCGGGAGAGCGGCTGCGCGAACCTGAACATCGTGAAGCCGGTGGAAGATCCGTCCCGATTCGGAGTGGCCAACGTGGAAGGGGAGCGCATCGTGAAGCTGGTGGAGAAGCCGAAGGAGCCGGAGTCGAATCTGGCGATGGCCGGGATGTACTTCTTCGGCCCACAGCTCTGGGAGGTACTGCCCGACCTTCAGCCGAGCGGACGCGGTGAATACGAGATCACGGATGCGATCCAGATGATGATCGACCGCGGCGAGACGGTGTTGGCCGGCGTTTACGAGGGGGCGTGGTTCGACACCGGCACGCTGGACTCGTTCTTGGAGACCTCGCGCTTCCTGGTCGGTGGAGGGTCGGAGATCGCCGCTGGGGCTGTGGTCGAGGCGCAGGTGGGCGAAGCGGTGGTCGTAGGCGAGGGAGCGAAGGTTCAGTGCGAAAGAATCGCCGACAGTGTCATCCTGCCCGGCGCGATCGTTCAGGTGCAGGGGGAGATCCGGCACGCACTGATCGGAGGCTCGGTGAGCCGGGGCGAGAGCGTGGTGGGCGCGATCGAATACGCGTAAGGGGCTTACACTGCGTAGCGAACGGCCGACTTGACCGTATCCCGCACCACGATAAAGCGAGTAAATCGAAGGAGCTCCAACGCGCGCCGAAGCTTGGTGCCGCTGGGAGCGACCACCCGAAGCCGGACGCCTTCGGCGTCTGCCAGCGCGGCCAGCTGCTCCAGCCACTCCAACGACTTGGGCTGATGCATGTCGGTCTGGGAGAGGTCGAGGATGGCGAGCTTGCGCTTGGCGCGCCGGACCGCCTGCACGACTTCGCTTGGAAGGGGAAGTGGGGCATCCAAGAGCCCGATGACCGAGAAATAGACCGCGCGTCTTCCGACACGCATGACCAGATTGTAGTTTCTAATTGCGATCAACGCTCACAGACTCCGTTGTACTGTGGGTGTAGATTCGGGCCTCAGAGCCCCCCAGTGGTTAGGACGCCTCCGCGACGCGAGGTAGTTCCGCAGCTTCATGTATGTCTTTTGAGATACACCGATGATTTGGGACGGAGCGAGCCCGTTCTAAGGATTGGCATTTGTGCGCCAAGCTGGAGAGAAGCCCCCGGGGGCGTCCGCGCCCTTCGGGGATCAGATCGGCTTGTGCGCTTTCTTCCCCAAGCTGCTGCTCAAGTTCGCCTCCAAGCCGCCAGAATCGAGTCGGTGCACCGGAAGTACACTCGTGGGAAGATGCAGGTGCATTTCGGCGTCGATCT
>DATLGQ010000043.1:0-2854 GCA_035540435.1 Fimbriimonadaceae bacterium | reverse complement strand
TGTTCGGGCGACGCATCGTCGTGATGGACCCCAAGGGCGAATACGGGACCCTCGCCGCCTTCTGCGACACCAAGGTGATCGCACTTCGTCCGGGAGGAAGGGTCAAGCTCAACCCGCTCGACAAGCGCATCGCACAGCACGATCGTTTGCGTCTGCTCAACGCGATTAGCGCCGCGGCGCTGGACCGACCACTGAAGCCGCAGGAGAAGACCGCGCTGGAGCGTGCTCTGGAATCGGCGGCGGTGATCGCGCGAGGTGAGGCAACGCTTCCAGGTGTCGTCGAGTGCTTACTCAACCCCTCGGAGGACGCGGGGAAGTTGCTCGCTGCGGACCAAGCCTCTCTGATTGAGTGGGGGCGAGAGGTGGCGTTCGAGCTCCGTCGACTCGTCACTGGCGACCTCAAGGGGATGTTCGATGGCAAGACGTCGCGAACGGTCGATCTCGGTGCAGAGGTCGTTGTGCTTGACCTCTCCGCGGTCTATGACTCGGACGCTCTCGGCATCCTGATGACCTGCGCCGCAGCCTGGCTCCAGGGCGTGCTAGCTGAATCGACGGATCGCAAGACCATCTTTGTGCTCGACGAGGCGTGGGCCATCCTGTCAAACCTCGGCATCGCGAAGTGGTTGCAAGCGAGCTTCAAGCTCTCGCGTGCGCGGGGGCTGCAGAACATCGCGGTCATGCATCGTTTCTCGGACCTGGCCGCGACAGGCGCGCAAGGAAGCCAGCAGGAGCGGGTTGCGCGCGGGCTGCTGTCGGACACCGAGACCAAGGTCGTGTACGCGCAGCCGCACGGTGAGGTTGCCGCGACGAGAGAGCTACTGGGTCTTACCGATACCGAAGCAGAGCTACTTCCACACCTTGATCGCGGCGTAGGGCTGTGGAAGGTGGGCGAACGGTCGTTCCTGGTCTGGCACCTGGTGGGCCGTACCGAGCGTGAGTTGATCGACACCGACGCCAGGATGGTGCGCCCGCTGGTGCACAACCTTGCCTCATGAGCATCGCGGCGCGAACCGCCCGACCTCAAGTCCGGGAGCAAGGGTGGGAGAACCTGGCCTTCGCCGCGTTCCTCGCGCTGATCGGGCTGGGAGCGTTGTTATGGACGACTGGTGAGATCAGTGGGTGGATAGCAACGGGCCATCGTCCGGGTGCTGACTTCGTCACCATGGGCAAGGCGCTGACGCGGTTGTTCGGGACCTGGCAGGAGCCGAAGATGGCCTGGCCCCGGGAAGTTCGAGTGAACATGTCCGGCCCGTGGCTCTTCTATGCAACCTTCGTGGTGTTGTTGGTGCTGGTCGCGGCGGTCGCGATGGCGCTGCGCCGGGTGTTCAGTGGCGTGTTCGGCTCCGTCCGGAGCTCGGCGTGGGCGACGCTGTCGGATCTTCGTCACTTGATTGTGAACGGCGTCCAACCGGCGCGGCTGATTCTCGGGCGGGTCCGTGGGCGTCTCATCGCCGCCGAGGAGCGCCAGAGTGTGATCGTCCTTGGTCCCACCCAGTCGATGAAGACGAGCGGCTTCGCGATCCCTGCGATCTTGGAGTGGGAAGGGCCAGTGGTGGCTACCAGCGTCAAGTCCGATCTCCTGCGCCACACAATCGAGATCCGTCGCCAGAAGGGCGACGTGTGGGTCTACGACCCCACCCGATCGGTCCAGGAGGAACCGGCTACTTGGACCCCTTTGGCGACCTGTCACACATGGCACGGCGCGCAGAAGACAGCGTCATGGTTGACGGGAGCGACGACGAGCGCGTCTACCGGGTTGTCCGATGCTGACTTCTGGTACGCCGCCGCGGCCAAGTTGTTGGCACCGCTGCTTTACGCAGCTGCGCGCGCCGACCTCACGATCGCAGACGTGGTGCGGTGGGTGAACCTCCAAGAACAGAAGGAGGTGCTGGCCGCGCTCAAGGGGGCGGAGCAAGCTGCCATCGACGCGGCCTCAGCGTCTTTCGCGCGCGAGGGGAGGCAGAAGAGCTCCGTCTACACCACGGCCGAGACGGTACTCGCTGCGTACGAGGACCCGATCGTGTCTGTCTCGGCCGAGGGCTGCGATATCTCGCCTCGACGATTGCTCGCCGGGAGCGGAACAACGCTCTACGTGGTGGCGCCATCGCACGAACAGCGTCGGTTGCGACCCCTGTTCGAGACCTTGTTGCACACCGTTATCTCTTACGCCTTCGAGCGAGCCAACGAGCAGGGTGGTCCGCTCGACCCACCGCTTCTCCTGGTGCTCGACGAAGCCGCCAACATCGCTCCGTTGCGCGACCTCGATGCGCTGGCGTCCACGGCCGCGAGCCATGGCATCCAGCTGGTGAGCGTGTTCCAGGATCTCGCGCAGGTCCGGACCCGGTATGGCGACCGGGGCTTGACGGTCGCTAACAACCATCGCGGCAAGGTGATCCTGTCGGGGATCTCCGATACGCAGACGCTTGAGTACGCGTCACGTCTTCTAGGTGATGAGGAGGTGCTCCAAGCCTCCGTTACCAGAGGGGTCCACGGCGATCGATCCACGACAGAGTCCACGGCCTTGCGGACGGTCGCCCCGGCGAACGTGCTACGAGCGATCCGTCCGGGCGAGGGCATCCTCGTGTACGGCCACCTCCCGCCGGCACGGTTGACGCTGCGACCCTGGTTCAAAGAGAAGCGGTCGCTATCGCGGGGGTCGTAGCCACATGCGCCGCGTTCCGATACTTGTCGGTCTTCTTCTCTTCGCACTCCTGTTGCCGATCCTTCTCCTCGGTGTGCTTGTCGGCGCAGGTAACGAACTCGCACCCTCCGACCAAGCGCTAGCGGAGATACCCGAGGGGCTCATCCCGATCTACGAGGCGGCCGCTCGTTCGTGCGAGGGCCTGGACTGGAC
>DATLGQ010000042.1:0-4162 GCA_035540435.1 Fimbriimonadaceae bacterium | reverse complement strand
ATCTTGGTGCCGTCCGACAGGGCCACGTGCACCGTCGCGACCTCCTGACCATCTTCGGCGGCGGCTTGACAGTCGAACGCGAAGACGAGTTCTCGCGCGCGTAGGTTGGCGGTCAAGTCGATCGCAGCCGAGCCCTGTCCTAGGACAAGACTCTCGAGTACAAGTGGCCGGAAGAGGCGGAACCGCACTCCCGCCAAGCTCACTTCCGTCAGGGGAGTTCCGTAAACGAGCGAATACCCCTCTCGGGGGGTGAGGGGTGCGGGCGGATCGAAGTACATCCGGCGGAACAGCGCGGGGGCATCGTAGCCGAGAGTGGCAAGTTCGTCTTGGCGACCGCTCCAGGAGTAGTCGCCAGCGACGATCATGACCCAAAACTGGCGGAGTTCCCGGATCATATTCGCTTCGCTGCTCTCGTAGCCGGCCCACGTCGTCTGGAGGGTTCCGGCGCCCTCCAGAAGTGCCGCCAGCGAGAATCCGCGCACGTTCTCCGGTCGATACCACATGCTCGCTACGGGTTGGAACCCACCGGCCTTCCAGATTTGGAGCGACTGGCGGAACGGCTCCGGGTTCGGATCCGCCTTGTAATGCCAGTCGGCGATGATCGAGCCAGTTGGGATGGCCTTGCGGCGGCGCTCCGCGTGTTCCTTGCTGTGGCCATGAGCGGCGTCCACCGCCTCGCCGGGCGCCAGCGCCATGTCGCCCCAAAGCATCGGCTTGAGCGTGTGCTTCTCGGCGATGCCGCCGAGGAAGGGCAGGTGCATCTCCCACAGCGAAGTGACCAACTCCGGGTTGTCGGAGGGGAAGCCCTTCATGTCCACCTCGTCGAGGCCGAAGTGGATCGTGGCGGGCTTGATGATGTAGTTCACCTCGTCCCAGAGAGTCTCCAGCAACGTGCGGGTTTCGCGGAGTCGAGGGTCGACCGCGTAAGGGACTTCTCGGTTGATTGCCAAGTCCAGGTGCCGTCCGTTCTGAAACAGCCACTCCATGTGCCCAAAGCTCTGGAGCAGCGGTATCACCTCCACCATGTTAAGCCGGTAGTAGGTGGTCAGCCGCACGAGTTCGTCGCGATTGGTGGTGATGGGGGTCTCGGTTCCAGCGATGGCCCTCCAAGTGGCGCGCTCCATCTGGAGCACCACCTTGTTGAACTTCATGGGCAGCAGGACGCGCTCCCAAAGCTTCTGGTGGAACTGATAGATCGTGGGTCCGACGAAGAGGTGGACGCCACGCCAGGTCGTGCTTGGCCAGTCCCTGACTTTGCCGGTGGGGAGAGCCAGCTTCCCGTCCCTTAGGAATGCCATGGTGGCCAAGGTTCTCAATCCGTGGCGCACTCCTAGCGCGTCCTGGCCCCGCACATGGGCGCCTTTCTGATCGATGGTGATCTCGTAGCCCTCCCGCGGCATCCCGAAGTTGCCGAACGAGCTCCGCACCTGCGCCGGCCCGTCGAGGCTCGAGGTGTCCCACAGATTGCCGAGCGTGGTCTCGAAAATGATGCCGTAACGGAGCGGGTCCGACTTCCGGCTGGTCAGGATCAAGGGACGCTCATAATCCAGGGCAGCTTCCTTAGGCTTCGGCAGCAGAGGAAGCCGCTCATCGACCGGGTGCAAGGCATTTCTCAGCGGCGACGCCCGCAAGGTTTCCGATCGAACGTCCGACGTGGGGGTGCGCTTGGGCGCGATCTGCCACTCGACTTCGAACACGGCCGGATGCTCCCTCGACACCTCGACTGCCAGCTTGCCGAGCCAGATGAGGCTGCGGCTCTCAGCCCAAGGCTGCTCATACCCCCGGGCGTCGAAGATGGTCCAGTCCTGCCCTTCGCCAGTGAACTGGATATCGGCAAGGGGACTCTCGAAGCGCAAAAGTTCCCCGGCGCCGTAGCTCCGGATGCCCAGATCGTTCGTGCGGTAATCGCGCGCTTCCAGGGCGCGAGCAGGCTTGCCATTTATAGTGAGTCGACCGCGATCGAGAGCGGGAGCCCACAACATGCCTGGCGTCATCTCCAACATCACCGGCCGCTCGCCATCCCAATGGAACGCATAGCGGACCTTCAGCCCGCGTGCAGTCGGCTCGTAAACTTGGCTTCCGTGGGCGCGGCCGTCGTCGCTCCTGAACGTCAAGACGCGCGAGCCGTCGGGCTTGCGCACGATCTGCTGAGTGTTGTGGTGCTGGCTGTAGTAGCCGCGGGTCCAGCCCCGCTCGTAGTACTGGAACCATGAGCCCTGGACGATCGGCACCTCGTGCAACGAAACGGTCAGACCGGTTCCGGAGGAGACGTCGAAGCTGAGTCCGAGGACCTGAACGCTCAAGGCGAGACCGATGAGCATAGTAGATTATGCGCGCCGGTACCGGCTAGCGACTCGCCCGACTCTTCGCTCACAATGCAAGAAGCGCTTGGTCGAGCATGGGTGGAGGAAGCGGCAAGAGAAGGCGTTCGATTGTTTTGACCCCGCAAGGTCGGGGCCTGCTCGAAGCTGCTCTAGTCGAGCGCTGGCAACACAGCGGCGGCGGCAGAAAGTTGACCCGTGAAGAGCGGGCCCATCTGCTCGGTCTGAGTATCGCAACCTGCGAACGGTTGCTCCGAGGAGACGGCGTAGACCGTACGACGGTGCTCCTTGCCTTTCGCAGCTTGGGCCTGGAGTTCAGGGAGGCCTACATTGGCCTGCCGGAAGACACTGTCGAGCAGTCACCGGCCACTTCTCCGATGCCTCCCTCCGCAGAGGCTCCCGCCGATCAGGTCGGTCGGAGGACGGGGCACAGGCGGTGGCTGGCTGTGGCGTTCACAGGGGCCATCGCCGTGGCGTGGTTTTCTATGGGTCGCATGGCTTTGAGGGCAACTGAGCCAGAAATCCACTGGAAGGTCGTGACCTCGAGCGCGATTCGTGAGGGAACGGAGGCTTATCATGCAGCGCGCTACGAGGTGGCGGAAGGAAGGCTCAGCTTCGCTCTCGCGGTGGCGCGGGAGCACCATAGTCCGGGACATCTTGCTGAGGCCCTCCGTATGCTGGCCGACGTTGCCATGGCTCGTGGGGATTTCGACACGGCCGTACGCCGATATCGGGAGGCGCTCTTTCTCAGGCAAACGTTCAAACAGCCAGTTACGGAGCCACCGATCCGGGAAGCTTTGGCGTCTGCCGAAGCAAAGCGGGGCAATCTTACCGAAGCCGAGCAACAACTCCGGCTTGCGCTCCAGGGCTTTGAAGTCCAGCAAGATGAAAACGGAGTCGCCCAGGCAAAGCGCACGCTCGGAACCGTCAAGGCGCGACAAGGCGACGCGAAGGCAGCTCTCGAACTCTACGAAGAAGCTTTGGCCATCGCACGCCGGCGAAGAGCCAAGGATCTGGAGAGCGACATCCTCGGCAGGGTCGCACTTCTCCTGCGCGACCAAGGGCGGCTACACGAGGCCAAGAGCCTCCTTCAGGCAAGCCTCGACCACTGGTCGCGGTCGGGGCATCCGCGATGGATCGCCACGATGAAGATGCACCTGGCGTCAGTGGAACTCGCAGCCGGGGCAAAGGGGCAAGCGGCGGAGCTGTTGCGCGCCAGCCTAACGGCGTTTGCCAACTTGGGCGACGCCGCGAATGTGCAGGAATGCGAGGAACTGCTCGGCCGCTGTGATGAATTGAGGGAGGACGGCCAATCCGGGTGACGCCGCCCGCAGGACTAGCCTGCGGCGGCGGCGAACGCACCACGGTTCTCCTTTCAGTCTCGGCAAGGGAGGCTCCGCCGTCTGCCGAAGTACGGTTGGGCCTGCCCCGCCGCGTGCCAGTCTAGATCCGATCACTTAGAGCCTGCCACGGTCCTTGCATCGGCGGCGACGAGCCATCTGGATCCATGCCGACACGAACACCACGATCGCTCCTGGCGCGGGCACGGCCGTGGGAGTCAAGAGGAATCCACGCCGCTGTCCGTTGAGAAAACCCCACCCCACGATCTGGCCCTGAGCATTGATCGACTGGGCCGAAACCAACTGCCAACCCGTACCGCTGGAGGGGACGACCAGCGTATGCAGATCGATGAGCCCCGTCGTGACGTGCCAGATCGTAGCGAAGTCGCTTCGCCGCCCGACGACCCAGCCGCTGTCATTGATGTCGTTGGCCATGGTCGTGCTAGTGCCAGAGCCGATAAAGATGACCTGCCCGTCCGGGGTCCAGAGGGTGGCACGGGA
>DATLGQ010000041.1:0-21704 GCA_035540435.1 Fimbriimonadaceae bacterium | reverse complement strand
GGGGCTGACCATCATCGGCTGTCTTGGAAAGGGCGGCGGCGAGGTTCGACACTTGTGCGACATCGTGCTGCACGCGCCCGGCGAGACGAGCGACCGAATTCAGGAACTCCACATGCTCGCGCTTCACATCATCATTGAGGAGACTGAGCGCAGACTGCGCTCCTGAGGATCAAATCCCGGCGACCTTCGAGCGAGCCCACCCGTCTCTAAGGGCGCAGGATGTCTCTGGACGAGCCCGCTTCCCCTGGAAAGATCAGCGTCTACGACGTGATCATGCTGATGGTCGATCAGATGGCGGCCATCGCTTGGTCCAAGTTGGGCTTGCAGCCGGATCTCGGTACGGGCGCGATCGAACAAGACCTGGAAGAAGCAAAGGTCGCCATCGACTTGGTGTCCCATCTGGCTTCCTTTATCGAACCAAGACTGGACGAGGAAGACAAGCGCCGAATTCACACGCTCGTGAGAGACCTCCGTATCAACTACGTGCAGCGGACGAAGGAGGGTGGGCCATGACCGGACAGGATGCCATACAGGGAATCCGGAGGAAGACCAAGAACGGCTGGCAGTGGGTCGACGGGATTCAGAGCCGCATGCGGGCAGCCGCGCTCGACCGTCAGCAGGTCAAGCAGTCGACCTCCCAGCACACGCCCAGCGTTCGAGAGCGGCAGGAGGAGCTTCTGGCCTTCTACCAGCACTACGAGGAACTCGTCGAAGTGCTCTGCGATGCCGCCAATTACGGACCTTCCCCCAAACTGGATTCGCGATACCAGGAGCAGCGGGCGTGGATGCAGCGTAACTACAGCTCCGTTCGACGCTACGTCTTGGCGTATCTGCGCTTGGATTCCTCGGATGCCCGGCTCTTCGGGCATTCCGCCGACGCCTTCGAGGCGCTCTATTTCGCTCCCGACCTGAAGGCTTTCCTGAACGCAGACGACGGTAACATGATCGAAAGGATCATGCGGACGCGCGAGGCGCTGACCCTCTACGGAGGACATCTTAGGCAGCTTCTCGAGCGCGAGAAGGAATGCGTATAGGCTTCCAAGAAGCGAAAGTCAACGACCTCGTCGAGCTTTGGAAGGAGTGCTACCCGGAGAAGTATTGGGTGTCTCCGGAGCTTTTCAAGGCGAACACCATCGAGTCGCCTCTCTTCGATTGGGGCGCTTCGAGCGTGGAGTTGGGCATAAACGGCACGCCTCTCGGCTTCGTCGTCGTGAAGAAGTGTGCTTCTCCCAGGCTCTGGAAGGGGCAGGATCCGGACCAGGCGCACGTTTGCGCCTGCGCATTCAAGGAACCGCAGGTTGGCGTCGACCTGTTTTCCTTCGTGAAGCGTCTGCTCCGCAACCGTGGCATCTATAGGCTGGTTTTCGGTCAAGACTCGAGGCATTTCTTTCCAGGTTGTCCTTCCGACTGCCAGAGCCTACGGGACTTTCTCATCATCGAGGGCTTCCAGGAAGGCGCCGAGGCGGTGGATTTGGAACGAGACGTGACCGATTACGCGCCGCCGCCCGCGGTCGCCATCGAGTCGGGAGCACACTCAAACGAGTATGCCTTGCGAGATCGGGAGGGGGCCGAGGCGACGGTCCGGCCGATCGCCCAAGAGGATCAGGCGGCGTTAAGGATCTTCCTCAACCGGGAGTTTCCGGGCCGCTGGGCATACGACACCCTCAACAAGATCGACCTGGAGGAGCGCTCCGACTTTGTGTATGGCCTGTTTTACGAGGGGACGCTTCACGGCTTCGCCACGACGCAGGATTGGACACACCGGCTACCGGTGGGGGGCGGGGTGTGGAACTTGGCGCTGGGCGATCGTTGGGGCGCGCTTGGGCCGATCGGCGTTTCGCGCCGCGTCAGGGGCAAGGGATTGGGAAACGGATTGCTCGCTGCCGCTCTCAACGGCCTTCGGGAACGAGGGGCGCGGCGAACGATCATCGACTGGACCGCGCTGGCGCCCTTTTACGAGCGGCACGGCTTCGAGATCACCCGAACCTACCGGAGCTTCGTTTTGCGGCTGGATGGCTAACGGCGGCTCTAGACGTCGATCGTTTCTTGTTCCCCCGACGCCACCCCGAGACGCGTGGGCAGTAGCCCCAGACGGTCGAGAAGGTCGGTAACCCGCTGTTCGATTTCGTCTCGGGACCGTCGAAACACCTCGAGCACCTCTTCCTCCGTTCCGGTCGCGTCTGCCGGGTCTGGCAGACCCCAGTGCTCAACGGCGTGTGCGCCCGGAAAGGCCGGGCATTCGTTCGCCGCGCTGGCGCAGAGACTGACCACCACGTCGACCGGCAGCGGCACTTCGGCCAGGCTCTTGGGCCGATGATTCGACAGATCGGCTCCTCTTTCCGCCATCACCTGCAACGCGTAGGGGTTGACTCGGTTGCCTGGCCGGGAGCCCGCGCTCCACGCTTCGACGTCGACTCGCGCAAAGGCACGGGCGAACGCCTCCGCCATCTGACTGCGGCAAGTGTTTCCGGTGCACAGGAAGAGGACGCGCATGCCATAGTTTGGCCGTTGAGCACCATCGAGTGGGCGGACTTTGAAAAGATCGAGCTGAGGGCCGGCACGATCATCCGCGCCGAAGCTTTTCCCGCCGCGCGCAAGCCGGCTTTCAAGCTCTGGATCGACTTCGGAGAGCTGGGCATCAGGCAATCGAGCGCGCAGATCACGGTTCATTACGAGTCCGCAGCCCTGATTGGTCGCCAGGTGGTGGCGGTGATCAACTTGGCGCCGAAGCGCATAGCCGGCTTTGTCTCTGAATGCCTTGTAACAGGCTTTCCGGACGAGCAAGGGGAGGTCGTTCTGGCGATCCCGGATCGGCGGGTGCCGAACGGCAGCAAGCTGTTCTGACAGAAAAACTGCCCAACCTCTTGGCATTTCGCCTGCGACTGATGTATAGATTTAACCGTAAATTAGGGTTTTCCAAATGGCAGTCACCATCCGCGACGTTGCGGAAGCGGCCGGAGTCTCCTCCATGGCCGTTTCGAAGGTGCTCCACGGTAGGGGCACGAATGTGAGGGTCAGCGCCGAAACGGCGGAGGCCATCAAGCGGGCTGCTTCCGAGTTGCGCTACCAGCCCAACGTCCTTGCCAGAAGCCTTCGCTCCCGTCGGACGCACACGCTCGGGCTCATCTTCAACAATTTCGGGCGCCTTGCAGGCGGGTCGCAGTACATGGTGCAGCTCTTGGACGGAATGACTTCCGCCGCATTTCAAGCTGGCTACAGCTTGACCATCTGTCCCAAGCTCGCCGCCTCGGATTCGGTTTCCCTCTTGAACGATGGCCGATTCGATGGGGTTGTGTGGGGCAAGGTTCTGCAGGACGATGAGATGCTGGAGCATCTCGAGCACGCCCCCGTTCCAGTTGTGGCGCTGCACATATCGCACCCCACGAGCCTGGGCCGAACGAGCTTCGTGTGTTGCGACAACGACGGTGGCCTGGAGCTTGCAGTGGATCACCTGTACCGCCTGGGTCACCGGCGTATCGCCTTTGTGGCTGATCAAGAGAACCTGGACGCGCAGGAGACCCGCTTGCGCGGAGACGCCTTCAAGAAGGCCATGACCAGGAGGAACCTTTCTTGTTCGGACACGGATGTGCTCTGCTGGCACGAGAGCGGAACCGACTTGGTGGAGTATTGGCGCGCCGGCGCCAGACACACCGCGCTGATCCTCAAGAGCGAGGAAATGGCCGGCAACGTCCTTGGGATGGCTCGAGGACTGGGCATCCAAGTGCCGGAAGATTTGTCCATCGTTGGCTTCGATTCGTCGCCGTACTGCGAAGCCACCACGCCCCGGATGACCGCGATTCGACAGCCTATCGAGCAGATGGCTTCGAAGGCGGTTCAACTTCTCGTAGACTGTATCGAGGGCAGAGCCGACAAGGGTCAGCACCTCGTCTTCCCCTGCGGATTCGATATCCGCGAAAGCACTTCTAGGCCTCGAGGTTGAGGTGAGTTATGAAATCACGAGCGTTTACATTGATCGAGCTGCTGGTCGTGATTGCGATTATCGCGATCCTGGCAGCCATTCTCTTCCCGGTCTTCGCGCAGGCTAAAGAGGCTGCCAAGAAGACTGCCGACCTGTCCAACGTGAAGAATCACGCCACCGCCATCATCATGTATGGGGCGGACTACGACGACATGTTCCCCCGCATGTGGTACAAGCGGGTGGGTGGAGCCGTATGGGGCTGGAACACGCCCATCACCTGGCGAGAGGCGGTCATGCCCTACGTCAAGAACGGCCAGATGGAGTACAACGACGGCACCAACCGGGTGATGCTGGCCGAAGGCGGCATCTGGAGCACGCCCGCCAAGCCGACGGGCCGCGGCGTGTACGGTGGCAACAACATCCTGATGCCAGGCGCGTGCCAGTGGGACGGCGCTGCCGGTGCCAACCGCTGCGACCAGACTGACGCCGGCCATGCCACCGCGAATGCTCCGTTCCCGTCCGTTAGCATGACGGCCGTGGACGCGCCTGCGCAGGTGACGATGACTTGGACCGTCGGCATCAACCCCGACTGGAACGCATCCGGCGACCAGCCCATGGCTTCCTGGTGGTTCTGGGGCGGCGAGCAGTGGCCCCCGGTCTTCACCGGTCCCACTTCCGGCGAGAAGTACGATGCCGACTCCAACGCGTGGCCGACCTGGGCCATGCCGAGGTATCGCTACACGCAGGGCCTTAACAGCGCCTTTGCGGACGGGCACGGCAAGTTCATCAAGAAGGGCGCCTACAACTGGTGCAAGTACGTGTACGTGAAGGGTCACGTCACGGACTGGGGCGACAACTGGGATTGGCTGTTCAGCCCCGGCCAACCTTGTGCGGCGCACGCGCGATGAGGAATCTGAGCCTCATTCTCGCTACGGTCCTGCTGAGCCTCGGCGGATGCCGAGGCTCCTCGGACGGCGACGTGGCAACCGCAGAAGCAGCCGCCAAGGCGGCGCCCAAATCGGTGGACCAGTTGCCGGGCGACATTCCGCCGGACGCCCGCTCTGCGGCCGCCTCTGGCATCGGTCAGTCTCAAGCCATGCAGCAGCAGATGAGCGCGGAAAACGAAGCTCGGAAGCGGGCGATGCAGCAGAGTGGCCGGTAAGATCTTGGGGAAGGGCCTTGCGTCCTTCCCCTTTTCCGGAGCAGCGACGATGCGATTGCGACCTTTGGCGTGCCTCCTCTTGGCCCTGCTGATGATGGGCTGCGGTTCGTCCTCCGACGACTTGGTGGAGGCTGAGAAGCCGCCCGTCGCCTTCGAGGGCAAGCCAGATGAGCGGCTCGTTGGCAAATGGCAGGTTCCGGCGGACAGTTCGACCTACACCTTCAACCAAGACGGCACCTACGATTTCGTGGGGAAGGTGAGCACCCGCGGCGGCAGCTTTGACAACAAGTTCACCGGCGCGTGGCTCGTCAAGGACGACCGGGTGCTGTTCAAAGACGCTCAGGGAAACGTAGTCCCGTACGTATTCCGCATCGAAGGCGACCGGCTTACGCTTAGCTTGACCGGAAGCCTTAAGAACGAGACCGTGATGGTCCGCCAGTAGCCACGGACCGAAGCCCTGCCCCAGGACGCTACTTCAGGCGCGCCGCTTCTTCGGTTCGCTCCCAAGGGAAGTTGGGATTCCCGAAGTGTCCGTTCTTGGCCGTCGGCAGGTACGAGCAGTTCGTGAGGTCCAAGTGCTCGATGATCCCCTTGGGCGAGAGATCGAAGGCGGCTGAGACCTTCTTCGCGATGTGGTCGAGGTCAGCCTTTTCGGTCCCGAAGGTCTCCAAGTTGATACTGACCGGCTGCGCCACCCCGATCGCGTACGCAAGGGCAACCACCGCGCGGTCTGCCAATCCAGCCGCCACGATGCACTTGGCGACGTGTCGCGCCATGTACGCCGCGCTTCGGTCGACCTTCGTAGGATCCTTGCCGCTGAAGGCCCCGCCCCCATGAGGGCACATGCCACCGTAGGTGTCGACGATGATTTTCCGCCCCGTGAGGCCCGTGTCGGCCTGAGGGCCCCCGATGATGAACTGGCCGGTTGGGTTGATATGAAACTTGGTGCCGCACTGCTCGTACTGCTCGTATTCGGCGAGCACCGGGTTGATGATGTGTTCTCGGATCAATCCCTGCACGGTTCGCTGCTCCACCGCCGGCCCGTGCTGAACCGACATCACGACCGTATCGATCGCCTTCGCCTGCGAGCCTTCGTAGATCACGCTCACCTGGCTCTTGGCATCCGGTCTGAAGCCCATCGATGGATGCTTCCGGCGAACCTCGGCCGCTTTGCGTGTCAGGGCGTGCGCGATGGAGAGCGGCAACGGCATGAGCTCCGGCGTCTCGTTCGTCGCCATGCCGAACATCATCCCCTGGTCGCCAGCCCCACCCGTATCGACTCCCATGGCGATATCCGGAGACTGCTCCTGAATCGCGACCATGACGCCGCACGTGTTGCCGTCCAGGCCCAGGTCGGTATCGGTGTAGCCTACGTCGTTGATCGTGTCGCGCACGATCTTGGCCACCTCGACGTAGCCGTCCATCGTGACTTCTCCGGCGACGACCGCCAGTCCGCGGGTAAGCAGTGTCTCGATGGCGACTCGGGCGCTCTTGTCCTGTCGGAGACAATCGTCTAGCAGAGCGTCCGAGATCTGATCGGCCAGCTTGTCGGGATGTCCTTCGCTGACGCTTTCAGACGTGAAAATCCGAGACGTTTTCATGGGTGCCAGTGGGGGACTGTACCCCAGCGCAGGGATGCGCCCATGGCGCCTCGACCTTCACATGCCTGCGCCGCCAATGCTGTAGTGCACGGGTAGACGCGTGTGCAGCCATGGTCGAAGCCCAGTGAAAACAGCAGAAAAATAGCGTAAAAAGCAGATCCGACGCCTCAGCGACTCATGCAGCGGCCATTCTTTGACGCTCCAAGGCCTTCAGTCTGCGTCATTAACCAGAAGGTGCTCTTCACAGCCACTCGAACCCTGTGTATAATCACGCCACTTCTAGGGGGCTTCGGCTCCCTTCGCTGCTTTTGTTGCTATGGACGACCAGTACTCTTTGTTGGAAGACAGCGAGCTCATACGGCTCCGAGGCGCCTGGGAACAAGCACTAAGAAGACTCACACCCGAAGTTCCGCCCGCTTGGTTCGATCGGTTCATCAAGCCGCTATCCCCCGTTTCGCTCGAGGATGGGATGGCCACGTTCCGGGCACCGGGCAAGTTCGTGCAGGAGTGGGTTCGGGAGAAGTATCTGGCGACCCTGACGACGGTGCTTTCCGACGAGCTCGGGGAGTCGGTCACCATGGACCTGCAGACCGAGCCTCGAGAGAGGATGGTCGCAAACATTCCCACGGCTGCCGTCGTGGTTGCGCCTGAAGACGCCAAGTTCAAGCCCTCGGAGCGCTATAGCTTCGAAACGTTCGTAATCGGCCAAAGCAACCGACTGGCCTTCGCCGGAGCCAAGGCAGTGGCCTCCGAACCCGGCCAGAAGTACAACCCCCTGTTCATTTACGGGCCATCGGGGCTGGGCAAGACACACCTCCTCCACTCGATCGCCCGCGAGATCCTGAGCCGGGAGCCGAAGTTCCCGCTGGTTTACATCGCCGCGCAGCAGTTCGCGGAGGACTTCGTGAACGCGCTCCAGAACAATCGCATCGAGCAGTTTCGGCGTTCCCACCGGAGCGTCGGGGTTTGGCTGGTGGATGACATCCAGTTCATCGCCGGCAAGGACAAGACGCAGGAAGAGGTGTTCAACACCTTCAACTATCTGCACTCGCTCGGAAAGCAAATCGTGCTTTGCTCAGACCGCCCGCCTCGGGATCTCTTCCTGATGGACGAGCGACTGCGCTCTCGCTTCGAGGCGGGGTTGGTAGCCGACATCCAGCCGCCGGATACGGAGACCCGCTGCGCCATCTTGCTCAGCAAGGCCAAGCAGGAGAACCTGGAGCTTGGAACCAGCGTGGCGATGTATCTGGCCGAGAACGTGCCGGGCAACATCCGCAAGCTGGAGGGCGCGCTCACCAAGCTTGCCGTCCAAGCCAGCGTGGACGGGCGTGATCTGGGGATGGATCTCGCGATTCAGATGGTCGAGCGCTACTACCACGACGCAACGGTGGCCAAGCCCTCCTTCAACCAGATCGTGGATACGGTGGGTAAGCACTTGCGTATCCCGTCCGAGGAGATCATGGGGGTGTCTCGCAAGGCGCCGATCGTTCACGCCCGCCACATCTCGATCTACGTTACGCGTGAGATCACCGGCGACTCGTGGAAGCATATCGGCACCCTGTTCGGGGACCGTGACCACACCTCGATGATGCACGCTTACCAGAAGATCAGCGAGCTGATGAACGACGACCGGGAGCTGCGAGCGACCGTGAAGATGTTGATCCGGAATCTGCACCCGGAGGGCTAGGCGCCCGAAGGCCGCTGAGGCTCGCTCTTGCCAGTCTGCGGAGTACACTTACGCCCTCTTGAAGGCCATCGCAAAGGTACGCCCCGAGCCGGGCGTCGAGATCATCGAGGCCGCCGAACCCGAAGTCCGCCCTGGCCACGTGAAAGTGCGGCTGGAGGCGGCATCCGTGTGCGGCACCGACCTCCACATCTATTCTTGGGACGGCTGGGCTGCCAGTCGGATCCTGCCCCCCCGCATCATCGGCCACGAGTTCTGTGGGACGATCGTCGAGGTGGGGGAGGGCGTTCGCGGCCGCGCCGTTGGCGACTTCGTTTCCAGCGAGTCGCACATCGTCTGCGGTCGATGCCTGCAGTGCCTCCAGGGGCAGGGGCACGTATGCGTCAACACCCGCATCCTGGGCGTGGATGTCGACGGCGGCTTCGCCGAGTACGTGGTCATTCCAGCGGAAAACGCCCGCCCCACCTCGCGGGGGGTACCGAAGGAGATCGCCTGCTTTCAGGATGCCTTGGGAAACGCCGTCCATACGGCACTGGCTGGTCCCATCGAGGAGCGGAGCATCCTGATCACCGGGATGGGCCCTATTGGACTCTTCGCGGTGTCTATCTGCAAGGCGCTCGGAGCCGCCCAAGTCATTGCCACCGAGATCAGCCCCTATCGCATCTGCCTTGCTGAACAGGTCGGGGTCGACCACATCCTCAATCCGCGGGAACAGGACGTAGACCGAGCGCTGGCGATGCTCGCACCGGGAGGTGTCGACGCCACCTTGGAGATGAGCGGTCACCCCTCGATGCTCTCGCTGGCCGTACGGCACACGCGTCCGGGCGGCCGTATCAGCTGCCTGGGCGTCTTTCCTGAGGCCGAACAGAGCGTAGATTTCAACAGCCTCATTTTCAAGGGTATCGAGCTGCAGGGCATCGTGGGGCGGCGGCTTTGGGAGACGTGGGATCAAATGGCCGACCTCCTGAGCGAGAAGAACCTCAACCTTTGCCCCGTGATCACGCACCAAATGCACTTCACCGAGTTCAAGAAGGCGATGGAGCTGATGAAGGCAGGTCAGGCGGGCAAGGTGGTGTTCACCTTCGAGTCAGCGTGAGGCTCACCTGACCGCTTCCATCACGCGCTCGGCGATCTGGGGGTTTCCAAACGGGGGCATGAGGTAAAGGCCCTGAGCGATCGTTTTGATGGTAGCGCTCAGCTTCTGCCCCTCTTCGACGCCGATCGAGAGCGCCTCCGTGTCGTCCGCTGCCTCGGCCATGCGACGTCGCAGCCACTCCGGGATGTCCACCCCCGGCACCTCGTGGTGCATGAATTCGGCGTGGCGGCTCGAACGAAGTGGCAGCACGCCGACCAGGCAGGGCAACCCCACCTTGGTGCAATCCTCGACGGCTTTGAGTGCGGCGCACTCCTCGAACACGGGCTGCGTGTAAACCAAATGCGCTCCGGCATCCGCTTTTCGTTTGAGACGGTCGAGCTCCAGCGCCGGGTCCACCGAAAGAGGGTTGTAGGCGCAGCAGATGGTGAAGGCGCACTTGACCCCGACGCTGTAGCCGGCCAGATCGATGCCCTCGTTGAACCGGGCGAGAATGCGGATGAGCCCGATCGCGTCTACGTCGAAAACACTCGTCGCGCTCGGATAGTCACCGATGTTGGCGGGGTCTCCGGTGATGGCAAGAATGTTCCTGAGGCCCATCGCGTGGCTTCCGAGAAGATCGGCCTGTACCGCCAGTAGGTTACGGTCGCGGCAGGAAAAGTGCATGACCGCCTCGATCCCCACGGTGCTCTGGATCATCGAGCAGGCAGACATGGGCGTCATACGAAGTCGCGCGCGTGCACCGTCGCTGATGTTGATGACATCGGTCCCGGCGATCTTCAGTGCTCGAGCGCCGGCCAGGAGCTTCTCGAGGTTCAAACCTCGCGGTAGATCCATCTCCACCGCCACGATGAACTTCTTGCCAAGCTTTTCGGCGAGCTCACTCGGCTGGCTAGCCTTCAGGGGCGCCCGCTCTTTGGCCTCGGCCCCCACTCGCGGTCGAGGCTTGGCACGAATCCTGCCGCCTGCGATCTGAGCTTTAAGTTGCCGGATATGCTCCGGGGTTGTGCCGCAGCATCCTCCGACGATGCGGGCGCCCTCCTCGACGAGCCTAGCGGCAGCCTTGGCAAAATACTCGGGGGATGTGTCGTAAGTGACGGCGCCCTTGACGAGCTGTGGCATACCGGGGGTTGGGAACGCGAGGATCGGAAGCTCGCATTCCTCGGCGATCATGCGCACGAGGTCGAGCATCCTCTGTGGCCCCACTACGCAGTTCGCCCCGACCGCGACGACGCCCAGCTCCGCCATGTCTTTGGCGCACCGAATGGGCAGCCCCTCGGCCAGCATCTCTCCATCCTCGATGTAGGCCTTGCTGACGATGATCGGCAATGTGGTGACCGAGTGGAGCGCCTCTACGGCCACCCGCAGCTCCGCCATGTCGATGTAGGTTTCGAGGATGAAGCCGTCGACCCCGCCTTCCTCGAGCGCCAGCGCCTGCTCCTTGACGGCCTCCGCAACCTCTTCCTGGGTTAAGCTCCCAATGGGGGCCATCGGCTTGCCGACCGGACCGATCGCTCCCAGTACCAAGCGCTCGGAACCCGCCGCCTTCCGAGCCAGGCGGGCGCCGGCGAGATTAAGCTCGCGAGCGTCAACGTTGAGGTCGGCGAGCCGGATGCGGCTGCCAGAAAAGGTGTTGGTCTCGACGAACACGGCTCCGGCGTCGAAGTAGTCTCGGTGGACCGCTACGACAAGCTCTGGAGCGAGCAGGTTGGCCAAGTCGTACGGCTGTTTGGTGAATCCGCGCTCGGCAAGGCAGGTTCCGTTTGCGCCATCGCCTAGAAGGACGTCGCGCTGCAGTGCCTCAATCAGCCGCACTCTGGCGATTATACGCCGTGAGCAGCTCGATGCGGGTGATGACGTCCTTGGCCCGACCCCGGAGATCCCTGAGCGCCGTCAGCTCCGAGTGGGAAGGGGTGGTACAGGGACGGTCCAAAAGGAGGGGAGACATCACGTGCTCGTACCCTTCGCAATCCGCCAGGCCCAACACATGACCCAGCTCATGCATCGCCGCCTGGACGATGGCATCATCGAGCATCGGTCTGCCATCTGGTCGCCGGGTCCTGAGCGTGATGTGCGCTTCGATGCTCCACTCAAAGAGACCGCCTGCCGGCCGAACCACTCGCCGCCACTTCACATGTCCCGCCAGGTTGCTGCCGTTGCGGCTGAGCCCTGGCTGGAAGCGAATGTGTACGTCATGGGCCTCGCGAGCATCGACCAAGTCGAATCTCAGCGCGCCCACATGGGCCTCCCAATGCCGCATGGCCTGCTCAGCTAGTTCGCGCAAGCGTGGGTCGCCAGTGTCGACGTGGACCCTGATTGGGCGGGCCAGAAGGACCAGTTCTGCGTGAGCGCGGGCCTTCCCGGCTTGACCCCGTTCCAGGTCGTCCTCCGCGTGCTTGAGATGTACGAAGAGCTCGGGGAGCACGAGCGGCCTGGACGGCGCGTCGGCGCCCGTGGCGAAGACGACGCAGAAGGCAAGGAACAAGGGAAGGCGTAACCGCATGAGCCTCACCTTGGTTATCGGGCGCGATGAGGACGGCGCTTAGGGCTGTCGGTGAGTCTAGAGCGAGCGGAAGACCAACTCCGGCTCCCCGAGGCGCAGCCGGCGCGCGAGCCGGTGCGCAGCTTGTTCGAGTCGAGCCAGATCCCTCTTCCCAAGGTTTCGATAGAGCTCGAAACTGAACGTGGGTCTGCGGAGCACGCGGTTCTTGGCAGCTGTAGCCGCCGATGCCAATCGCCAAGTTCCGCAGACACGACCATCCTTGAGGATGGTGGCCTCGACCTGCCCTGCCTTTCGAAACACCAGCGGCTTCAGACGGTCGGGGAGAAACAGGCTCTTATCTCGGTAACCCATCAGGAGCGAGTCGAACTTTGGCAGCAGGCAAACGCCAAAGATCTCGCCCTCATGCTCGGTGCCGCCGATGCGAACATACCGGACACCGGGCCAGCCCTCCACCTCGACCTCCTGCAGCCCTGGGCGGGCCGCTAAAAGCGCCTGCCGCGCGTGAACTGCCGAGATGCCGGCCCAATAACGGAAGTCGTCGAGGGTGGCTGGCTCATAGCTCTCGAAGTAGCGCAGGATGAGAAGGCGCAAAGCCTCCTCGTGCGGAATCGCCGCAGGCGGCTCGATGAGGCGAAACTTGGTCGAGCCCGTGACCCCGCCGGCAAGCGCCAGCTCGCCCAAGTAGGCCAGGCCCATGACGTCCACCCCCCACCCGGTGCCGGGTACCTGCCTCAGGAAGGGCACCCGCTCGTGAATCTCATAACGGGTAAGTGGTCCATCCGTAAGCGCTGCGCGCACCTCGTCGAGGAGGCGGTCCAACTCGTGGTCGCTCATGCGCCAGCGGGTCATCCAGTGGCGAAATCGCTCATAGCGGGCTTTGCCAGTCGCTTGCTGCACCAGTTGGAAATCACTTCGGCGGTGCGTGTGAAGCGTGTAGCGAATGCTCCAAGTTCGAACCAGTTCCTCGCCGCGCGCGAGTTCCCGCTCCGTCCAACCCGCGCTATAACGAGCGCTACGGAGCACCACGGACTGCGGGATGGTGGCGGCATATTGGGATTGAATAGCCAAAGCAGCCGAGGTCGCGGACGGCGGGTCTGCGGCTTTAGGACAGATTCCTTGTCGGCGGAAGATGAGCGCGAGGGCATCAGCCGCCTCCACCTAATAGATCACCTTGTTCAGCGGGTACTCGACCAAGCCGGTGGCGCCCGCCCGCTTGAGGCCAGGAATGAGCTCCCGAACCTCACGCTCGCTCAAGATCACCTCGGCCGCCAGCCATTCAGCGTCCGCCAAAGGCGACAAGGTGGGGTTCTGGAGCGAAGGTAGTAGCGCCAATATCTCGGATTGCCGTGCCCGTGGAACGTTCATCTTCAGCCCGACCAGGCGGGACGCGTTCATGGCCCCCTCGAGCAGGATCTGCATGCCCTCCAGCTTCGCCCGCTTCCACTCGTCCGACCAAACCTCACGGCTGCATACGAACCGAGTGGTGGATGTCAGGAGGGTGTCCACGATCCGCAGGTTGTGCGCCCGCAGGGAAGAGCCGGTCTCGGTGTTGACGACGATCGCGTCGACGAGCCCTGGCACTTTGACTTCACATGCACCCCAACTGAATTCGACCTGAGCTTGAACGCCGTGTTGGGCGAAGTATCGCTCGGTAAGCCGTACGTACTCCGTGGCGACCTGACAACCTTCGAGATCCGCCGCGGACTGCACGGGACTGTCCTGATGCACGGCCAGCACGATCCGGATGGGGTTGTTGGTCAATTTCGAATACCGAAGCTCGCAGACCTCGTGTAGGTCGACTCCGGCGTCTACGACCCAATCATGCCCGGTCAGCCCTGCGTCGATCGTGCCGTTCGCCACATAGATCGGTATCTCTTGCGGCCGCAGCAGGATCGGCTCCAGTTCCTCATCGTCGACAACCGGCTGATAGGAGCGGCTGGAGATGCGAAACAGGAAGCCGGCGCGCTGGAAGAGGGTGAACGTGGCGTCCTGCAGGCTGCCTTTGGGCAGCCCGAGCTTGAGCTTCATGGAGCTTAGCATTGTACCTACGGCTCGAGCAAACGCGGGGCTTCAGGCGGCCCGGCCTTAGTCCCCATCCTGCGTCGATGCAGGCCGTGTTCGCAGTTCGGCCCAAGTCCGGAGCTCGTCGATCTCCTCTCGCATCATGACGCTGAGAGGCACCAGGCTCTCGGCCTCCTTCAGTAGATCCTGCTGCTTGAGCTCCCGGTCCTCCTCGAACGCGTGGTAGAGGGCTCCCACCACCACTTGCTCGATCTCGGCGCCGTTGAAGCCCTTCGTCTTCTCGGCGAGGGCTTTGAGCTTGAACTTGGCCGGCTCGCGCCTCCGTTTCCGTAGGTGGATCTCGAAGATTTGCTTCCGCTCCTCGAGATCGGGCAGGTCGACAAAGAAAATCTCGTCGAACCGGCCCTTGCGCAGCATTTCGGGTGGCAGGGCGGAAACGTCGTTGGCCGTGGCTATCAGGAAAACCGGCTTGGTCTTCTCCTGCATCCAGGTGAGAAAGGTCGCAAAGACGCGGGCGGTGGTGCCGGAGTCGCTGACGCCGCTCCCCCCGATACCCGCGAAGCCCTTTTCCAGCTCATCGGCCCACAGGACGCAGGGAGCCACCGACTCTGCCACCTTGATCGCGCGCCGAATGTTCTCCTCGCTCTGGCCGACCAGCGAGCCAAAAATGCGGCCCACGTCCATCTTGAGCATCGGGAGGTTCCAGTGGGCGGCGATCGCTTTGGCAATCAGGGACTTGCCACATCCTTGGACTCCCAGGAGCAGGACGCCCTTCGGGGCCGGAATCCCGAACTCGCGGGCCTTGTCCGTGAAGCTCTTGCTGCGCTTGTTCAGCCACTCCTTGAGCAGATCCATGCCGCCCACGTCCGACATGTCGTTCACCGCCGGGTAGTACTCGAGAAGGCCGCTCTTTCGAACGATCTGCTTCTTCTCCTCGAGCACGACATCGATGTCGAAACGCTTCTTCTCGACCAGGCTGCGGGCAAACACCGACTCGATCTCGTCCAGCGTCAGGCCCTGAGCGGATTTGATCAGCAGCTCCCGATCTTGATCCTCCAGCTTGGAGTCGATGCTCGCGTTGTCCTTGACGGCATCGATCACCCGCTCCAAGATCCCCGAGATCTCATCCCGCCCCGGCAGCCCGAAGTCAACCACCGTCACGTCCTTCTCGAGCTCGGTCGGCAGGCTGAGGACCGGTCCCAGGAGCACGATGGTCTGGGCTTTGCCCCGCAGCCGCCCGGCCAGATCACGCAGCAGGCGGATGGTGCGAGAGTCCTTCATGTACGGGTGGAAGTCCCGCATGAGGAAGACCGTGTACTCGGGAGCCTCGTGAACGAGCGCCAGCGCTTCTAGCTCGCCTGGAAGTTGCGTTGGCTTCACTGGGCCGGTGGTGCGGTTGACTGGTGGCCTCATCCCCTGGGTCATCGACCAGGTGTGAAGGGTGCGCTTGAGGTTCTGGCACATGCGCCGGATGGCATCCTCGACCCGACGCTCCTCCCACGAAACGATGTACAGGATCGGGTACTTGGCCCGAATCAGCACCTCGATCTCGGCGGCTGCGTCCATCGCGCTGATGCTACCAGGGGCGGAACGGGTACACCGGACGAATGGTCTTCGCCCTGGCCCTCGTGGCCGGCGCCCAGCTGGTGGTTCGGGTTGGTACGGTCGATATCACACCGCCGGAGCCCCTGCCACTGGGCGGCTACACCGAGCGAGGTGGCCAGTTGATGGAGCCGGGCGGCGAGCCCCTTCTCGCCCGGGCGGTGCAGTTTGAGCACGGCGAGTTTAAGATCAGGCTCGTGAGCGCGGAGATGTTGACCATTCCCGAGAGCCTGCGGCGGGAAGTCAGGTCGCGTCTGCCCCAAGACGTGAAGCTCTTCCTGACAGCTACCCACACCCACTCCGCCCCAGACAGCCAGATGCTCAACGAGCGCATGACGATGGCGGTTCCTGGCATCGCAACCTTCCGACGCCAATGGCTCGACTGGTATGCGGGACGTATCGCGCACGTGCAGTTGGGGCTGCCTAACCGGATCGACGCTTTGGCGGTCAGCTTTCTGGACCCAGGGCTTAATCGCGGGCGGAGAATTGCAGCCGACCCGGACCCGCTCGCCTCGCGTGTAGACGTTCTCGTCAAGCCCGACCGCTGGGCGCAGTTGCTGCTGCACTACTCGGCTCATGCGATCGTGCATGGACCGGCCAATTTTCGCACCCATGGAGACTGGCCCGGCGCGGTTGCGGCGCGGGCAGGCGTGCCAGTGCTGATCGGCCCGATTGGCGACGTCTCACCAGCCGGCGACGGAGACGCTGAGGGTCGGCTCCGGCAGTTTGTGGATCAGCTTGCCGGACGGAAGTTCGGGAGCCCGTTTCAGCTTTTTAAGGCGGGAGATCCGGTGAAGTGGCATGAAGAACCGGTCGACCTGCCACCGGTAGTCCCTCACCCGGAGTTTGCTCAGCGATACAACGTGCCCCCGGCCTTGGCATCGCTCGTGGTAGGCGCCTTCGCGCCGCGGGAGGCATCCGTAAGCGCCTTCCGATTGGGCAAGTTGGCGGTGGTCGGCATCCCGGGAGAGCCCACATCCCACATTGGCCGCCGCATCCGGGACTACGGAAGGCGGATTGGCTTTAGGCACGTGCTCGTAGTCAGCCATGTCAATGGCTGGATCGGCTATATCCTCGACCCAGTGGACTACGACCGCGGCGGCTACGAGGCGACCCTCAGCTTCCATGGGCGGGAAACCGGTATGAGGGTCGCAGAGGCGGCGGAAGAGGCCCTCGAAGCCCTGCGTGGCCACGCACCAGCCCCCTCCTCATCACGGGGCAAAGCTTCCACAGCATGGAGGCAGAGCAGCGACAGGGTTGGCCCCCTTCGGGTACACCTAGAGCCTGGGCCGAGCGGCCCTCCACGAACATGGCAGCCGTAGCGAGCGACACCGTCACCATCACGATCAACGACGTCGACCTGGCGGTGCCGAAGGGCGAGCTCATCGTCGAGTCGGTCAAGCGGCTGGGCCTCGAGATCCCGATCTTTTGCTACCACCCCCGGATGAAGCCGGTCGGCATGTGCCGGATGTGTATCGTCGAAGTCGGCTTCAAGCAGCCGGACGGAACCGTCCGCAAGATGCCCAAGCCGCAGGCCGCCTGCACACTCCCCGCCAGCGATGGAATGGTCGTTTATACCGACACGGAGTCCGTTCATACGGACCGGAAGGGCGTGCTCGAGTTCCTGCTGATCAACCACCCGCTGGACTGCCCGATCTGCGACCGCGGCGGCGAGTGTCCGCTTCAAAACAACACCCTCTTCTATGGCCCTTCGACGAGTCGCTTCACCGAGATCAAACGCCACCTGCCGAAGGCCTTTCCCCTAAGCAAGCATGTGACGCTCGACCTGGAGCGATGTATTCAATGCGGGCGCTGCGTTCGGTTCACGGAAGAAATCAGCGGCGACTCGCAGCTGGCTTTCCGGTTCCGGGGCGCCAACATGCAGCCGAGCACGTTCAAGCTCACCGACTTCGACTCGAAGTTCAGCGGCAACACGGTCGAAATCTGTCCGGTCGGCGCCCTCACCAACGCCCAGTACCGCTTCCGCGCAAGACCGTGGGACCTGGAGACCCGTCCCGCCATCTGCACGCTCTGCTCGAACGGGTGCAACATCTGGCTCGACCACCGAGTGGGCAAAATGGTGCGAATCAACGGCCGAACCAACGAGGCCGTGAACGAGGAGTGGACTTGTGACCGGGGCAAGTACGGCCACGACTTCTACAACAGCCCACACCGACTGAAGCATCCCCTCGTGAGGCGAGGAGAAGCGCTTGTGCAAGCGGGTTGGTCGGAAGGCTACGAGGAGATCATCCAGCATTTCCAGAACGCGGGACGCGCCGCTGCCGCGCTCGTGGAGCCAACCTGTGCCAACGAGGACCTCTACATGTTGCAGAAGCTGTTTCGAGGGAGCTTCGGCAGCAACAACCTCGACCACCGCTTCACGCGGCATCTTCCGACCGCCGAAGAACATCTCGAACTCAAGATGAGCGTCAAGACGGTCAACACACCGCTCGCCCAATTCGAGAAGAAGTCGTCGATCTTCGTGTTTGGGACGTCGTTGGCCGACGAGGAGCCGATTCTGTTCCTCAGGGTCCGCAAGGCCTGGTTCATGCACGGCGCGCGGGTCGTGGTGGCCCACCACTCGCCCACCGACGTCGACTCCTTCGCCCATCTGGTTCTTCGCTATATGCCGGGTACGGAGGACGCTTTGGCCTCGGGGCTCCTGGCAGAGGCGGTAAGGGTTGGGCGCGCGAGCGTGCCGGAGGCTCTCAAGGCAAGGCTCGGCGAGTACACCCCCGACAAGACCGAGAAGCTTACGGGGGTGCCTGCCGACCGTATTCGAGAGGCGGTCGCGCTCGTAGGACCCGAAGCGGCTCTCATCACCACCCGCAGCCTCCTCAACGTCGGGCGCGCACAGGACGTATTGGAGACTCTGGCCAGCCTGGCCATGACGCTCGGGGCCCAGTTCAACAACTACGCGCTGCTCTCCAACGAACAGGGCGCGGAGGACGTGGGAATCCTGCCGGACATGCTCCCAGGACTCAAGCCACTTCCGGCAGAGACCAGAGGTTTGAACACCCAGCAGATCCTCGAGGGCTGCCTGAACGGGCAGATCCAGGCGCTCTGGCTGGTTGGGGTGGACCCCTTTGAAAAGTTTGTCGAGCGGGACCGGGTCCAGGCGGCCCTCGAGAACGTGCCGTTCCTCGTGTACCAAGGGATCGAAGACAACGAAGCGGCGAAGTACGCCAGCGTGGTGCTTCCCCAAACGGCCCCCGCCGAGCAAGACGGATCGTATACAAACCTGGAACGGCGGATCCAGCGGATGCAGCACGTCTTCGGCGGGCCCGGAGACAGCAAGCCGGGATGGCGCATCTTCAGCGAGGTGGCATTGCGCATCACCCCGTCCACGCCGGCGTTCAATCCCGCCGAGATCATGGAAGACATCGCCAAGGAAGTGCCGTGGATGGAGTCGAACGTCTACGATCGCTTGGATGGTGAAGGCTCCCTGGAATGGAATGGGCCGCTTGCCGCAAGCTACGAGATGCGTTGATGGGTAGGCGCAGAGGGATCGAGGGAAGGCGGTTCGTGCCGATGTTCCTGGTCGGCCTGGTCGTGTTTATGATCGTCGGCTTCGCTCTCACCTGGCTGTTCGGCCAGATGATGGGCGGTCCGGGCCCTGGTGCGGGAGTGACCCCTAGAGGCGAGGTGGGCAGGCAGGTGCCCTAGACCTCGTCATCGCCGCCCCCGCCCAAGTCCTCTTCGAACATCTCCTCCATCTCGTCCGACAAGTCTTCGTCCATTGCCTTGCCCATTTCGCGCACCATCTCGCGCATCTGGCGTGGGCTGTCCGGTTCTCCCATCGTCTCCAATTGATCCGCCAGCGCGTCGACCCGGTCGTCTTCCGAGCGCAGGCGGGCGAACCGGCTCACGAGTTTGGCGGTGTGCGCGCTCCCGCAGTGCGGGCACTTCTCGTCGTCCGATTGAGCCACCACCCCCACGAGGGCGCTGAACTTCTTGCGGCAGTCTTGGCAGCGATATTCGTAGATGGGCACGGCGGTTGGGCGTCCTTCGGCGCCGATCAAGTGATACCTGCAGGTGGGTTGCCGAGTCTGCGTCGAGGTGGCCCTGAACTGCTATGATCAGAAAGCCCGCTTCCTGATCATAGGGCGTTTGCTTATGATCAGTTGTGAGATTAGTGCCGAGCTCTCCCCAGGGGCTAGCGGCGCAGGCGAGCGTAGAGCAGGCTCTCCATTCCGTGAGTGCGCACCATACCGGTCATCTGGCTCTGCTCCAACGCCTCCGTGTCGTCGAACGAGGCGGCTGCTTCCGAGTAAAGCGCCCAGGGCGACTCTCGGCCAATGACCTGCAGGCAGCCTTTGAACAGCCGCAGTCGGACCTTGCCGCTCACTCGCCGCTGGACCGAGCCGATGAACGCGTTCAGGTCCTCTATGAGGGGCTCCCACCAAAGGCCCCGATAGGCCAGGTCAGCCCACTGCTGGTCCACCAGGACCTTGAAATGGCGCTCTGCATGCGTCGTTACCAGTGCCTCGAGCGCTCGGTGCGCCACAATGAGCAGCACTGCCCCCGGACACTCGTAGTTCTCTCGCACCTTGAGGCCGATCATGCGGTCCTCCATGATGTCGATACGTCCCACGCCATGCCGCCCGGCGACTTCGTTGGCGGCCTTGATGATCTCCAACGGCTGGCCTTCAACCGTTGGAAGCACGTACTCGACGCTGGTCAGGTCGACGGGTGAGCCCTCTTCGAAAGTGACTTCCACCGTCTCGGGTGTATCGGGCGCATCCTTGGCAGAAGCGGTCCAGTGAAAGATCTCCTCGGGCGATTCATACGAAGGATCCTCCAGTCGACCGCCCTCGATCGATCGACCCCAGAGGTTCTCGTCGATCGACCAGATCTTCTCCTTGCTTTGCCCGATCGGGGCGCCTACCCGCTCTGCGTACTCGATCTCCCACGACCGCGTCAGGTTGCGCTCACGAACCGGAGCCAAAATCGCGATCTCGGGCGCGAAGAGCCGCAGACCGTATTCGATGCGGAACTGGTCGTTGCCCTTGCCCGTGCAGCCGTGGACGAACACGTCCGCACCCAGCTCTTTGCCTTTCTCGGCCGCCTTCTTGGCGATCAGGGGACGTGCGATTGCGGTCGACAGCGGGTAACCAAAGTAGTCCGCGTTGGCGTGAATGGCCCGGCTACAGTAGTCGGCGGCAAACTCCTCCTTCGCGTCGACGACATGATGCTCGGTGCCCAGAAGGCGCGCTCGCTCGCTTGCTTGGTCGATATCGTCCTGTGGCTGGCCAACGTCGATCGTGACGGTCGAAACGCGGTCGTAGCCTTCTTCCCGCATGAGGGGTATGCAGATGGTGGTGTCGAGGCCGCCGGAGTAGATGATCAGCGCGTGCTTCATGGGGCGGCTCCTATTGTGGCGCGTAGGAGGGCCCAACCGCTGGAGTGGGGGCCTTCCATGCTAGCATCCAGGGCATGGATCTCGGCCTCACCGGCAGATCGGCGATGGTCGCCGCTGCCAGCAAGGGCATCGGGCTGGCTTGCGCTCGGCTCCTGGCCGGCGAAGGGTGTCGCGTGTCGATCTGTGCGCGGAGCGCCGACGCGTTAGGCGAAGCCTGCGGGCTCATCGGGCGGGACGTGCGCGGCTACGTGGTCGATGTGTCGAAGGCCGAAGACCTCCCGAGGTGGTTCCAGATGACGCGCGATGAGCTGGGGGAGCCTGATGTTCTGGTGACGAACACTGGCGGACCGCCTGCAGGCTCTTGGCAGGAGATGAGCGACGAGCAGTGGCAGGCAGGCATCGACTCGACGCTCATGAACGTCGTGCGGCTCATGCGCCTCGTGACTCCTGGGATGCGGGCGCGCGGATGGGGCCGGATCGTCCACATTACTTCGCTGGTGGCCAAGGAGCCCAATCCGCTCCTCCCCATCTCGAGCACGCTGAGGGCCGGACTGATGGCGCTCACCAAGCTCCAAGCTCTGGAGCTGGCGCCGCATGGCATCACCGTCAACGCCGTGCTGCCGGGCCATACCCTAACCGATCGCCAGAGGCATTTGGCCGAGGTGAGGGCGGGCAAGGCTGGAATCGCGCCTGAAGAAGCGCTTCGCCGTCAGGCCGAAGAAGTGCCGTTGGGGCGGCTGGCGGACCCTTCTGAGA
>DATLGQ010000040.1:0-10430 GCA_035540435.1 Fimbriimonadaceae bacterium | reverse complement strand
ATCCTCGTAGTAGCCATACTGCCCCACGTACCTAAACGGATTCACGCTGGAGCCAGTGGTGCTGGTCGGGACGCCGAAAGCGGTGTAGGCGTAGGTGTCGGTGACGGTTTCAGTCTCGTCGGTAAGCGCAGCCGTCGAGCCGAGGGCGTCGAAGTGGAAGTAGCGGAAGGTCCCTTCCCGGTCGGTGTAGATGAGGCCGATACCGGGGGCGTGCGTGTTCAAGCTCTTGATGGTGAAGGTGCCCGACACCAGCGTGTACTCCGCCAGAATGGCCGGATAAGCCGTCTCCAACTCGTCGTACACGAAATGCACCGGGTCCGACCCGGAATCCCAGAAGGCCCACATGCGCCGGCCGTCGCCGTCGTAGCCGAACTCGTCCTTGGTGCTCTGCGTGGTGTTCTTGGCCTCGATCATATGCGACTCGAAGTCGTAGAAGAACTCGAACTCTTCGGGCCCGTTGCCCTCTGCGATCAGGTTGCCGAACTCGTCGTAGACGAAGCGCTCGTCTCCGGCTTCGGTCATCTCGTTGTTGGGGCCATACTCGTACGCCTTCTTCACCCCGTCCGAGAACTGCAGCAGCCGGTTGCCGTTCGGATCGTACAGGTACATCTCCTGCCCCTCGCGGGTGCCGGGAGCCTTGGCGCTCCACTTCGTCTCCGCCGTCAGTTGATAGTTCGGGTCATAGCCGAAGGCCTTGTACTTGCCGTCCTTGTCGGTCACCGAGAGGCGGTTGCCGGCCGGGTCCAGCTCGTAGGCGAAACTGCAGATGGTCGCGCCGCCGCTCTTCTTGTCCAGCGTCTTGCGCAGGTGTCGGTTCTTGCCGCTCACGTAGGCATGCAAGTCGGTGGTGTCCTGGTAGAAGAACTCGCGAGCGGCCCCATTGGGCAATGAGATGAGCGAAAGCCGCCCATCATCGAGAAACTCGGGCTCGATGGAAGCCCCTTGGCTCATGATCTTGAGTAGCTGCCCATCGTCCGTGTAGCTATAGGTCCAAGTCTCTGGGGAGAGGCCGCGGATGGTTAGCGTCATTTCGGTGCGCTGGCTCGCGGCGTTCCAGGTGTATTCGAGCTTGTAGTTCTCGTTCGTGCCTTCGGTGAAGCCGATGGGTCCTTGCACGACCTCGATCAGCCTGTCGGCGTCGTCATAGCTGTAGCGCTTCTCCCCGCTCGCGTCCTTCATGTTCGTGCGCCGACCGTGGGCGTCCGTCTCGAACTCGGTATCGGTGCCGGAAGGAAAATCCTTCTTCTCGAGCTGGTAAAGGTCGTCGTACTCGTAGTTTACGACGGTTTCGGCGGCGCCCTGTTTGTTTTTCTTGCTCTTGAGGTGGCCCGGCTCGAAGTAGGTGAAGAATTCCTGCCAGCCGCCGGGACAGAAGCTGACCATGCAGGCCGGTGTCCTGCGGGTTTGGAAACATCCACCGGAGCCTCCGCACGTGACGCACGTGGCAGGACCCACTTCTAATCGGAGGTTACCATTCGCCAGGTTGACGCCTAGATACTCCGGCCAATACGATCTCTTTCCACCTCCACCAGCCATTGTCCTTCAACAATAAGACGCTACTTCTTCTAGTTCAAGTAGTGATGGTGCGAACTGGTAGAAATACGTGCCTCGAGGATCGTGATCAGCTTGCTGGCAGGCGCAGTAGACTCGCCTCATGAGAGCCGTCATCGTCATCCCGGCACGAATGGGCAGCACCCGATTTCCCGGCAAACCGCTTTGCGACCTGCTGGGCAAGCCGATGGTCCAATGGGTGGTCGAGGCGGCGTGGGAGTCGGGCGTGGGCGAGCAGGTAGTGGTCGCCACCCCGGACCAGGAGATCGTCGACGCTTGCCGCGACTTCGGGGCCGAGGCGGTGCTCACCCGGCATGACCACGAGACCGGCACCGACCGGATCGCGGAGGTGGCCGGCCAGATCTCGGCCGAGGTGTACGTGAACGTGCAGGGGGACGAGCCGCTCATTCAGCCGTCCAGCATCGCGGCGTGCGCGACACCGCTCCTGAAGCGACCGGGGATCGAGATGGGCAGCGTGTATTGCGCGTGCGCCGAGGAGGAGCTGGACAACCCGGCGGTGGTCAAGGTCGTCACGGACCTGGAAGGTTATGCGCTCTACTTCAGCCGTCATCCTATCCCGTTCGAGCGGAACCCACGGGTGGAGCCGGTGAAGAAGCATATCGGCCTCTACGCCTACCGGCGAGACGCCCTTCAGCGTTTCGCCAACTGGCCGATGGGCGCCTTGGAGCGCGCCGAGAGCCTGGAGCAGCTTCGGTTCATGGAGAACGGGGTGCGCATCTTCATGACCCCTGGCGCCGGTACCGATTTGGCGGTCGACACGCCCGAGCAGGCAGAGCAGGTGCGGTCGATCCTGGCGGATCGGGCGCGCGGGTTGCTGGAGGCTTAGCGCTTACCCTCCGCCGGTCGCGGGCACTCGCTGGGGCACGAACCACAGGCTGTTATCGGCCGGGTTCACCATCAGCGAGCCTTCCGGGAACCAGGGCGTACCCGTGCCCATGGCTGGACCCATCCCGGCAGGCGCTCCGAAAAGCCTCAGCACGGTGCTGAGCTCCGGCGACATGAGCGACTGGCCCTCCAAGAGCGCCTTGATCGCCCACGGGTCGGCGCGGTGAATCTGGATCTTGACCGGGCGCAGGTCTTGAGCAAGCGCGGCCAGACTGAGGGCGCCGGCGAAAAGGACGGTCGCGAGCTTCATGTTCGTTCCGACGAGTCACCTGCCAGGAGGTTTCAAGAGCCGTCGCCGCTGCGGCGTCCCGCGGGCGGGGGCGTGAAGTGCTCCATGCGGTCCATCATGCCCGGGGTCCACTTCGAGAGCGGGGTGTGGGTGAGTTCGGCCATGCGGGCTACGAAAAAGCCGAGGGCGTCGCCGAAGTCGGCAAGCGAGATCGATTCGACCTTGGAAGTGGCGATCGGACCGACCTGGGCGACCGCGCCCCAGGCGATCAGCTTTTCCAAAAGCGGGCGAGTCGACGCCTCTTTGAGGCTGAGGCGAGCGTTGTCGAACTTCACCTTGGGCGGAGTGAACTTGAAGTGGGGCCGTGCCATCTCGAACAGCCGGTCCATCTGCCTGAGCACCTCGCTTCGGGAGGCGACGCCGGTCGTGGGGACGTCGAGGGCGGGCCGTCGAGTGGTCACTCCCGGCAAGGCGTGCATGGCCCGCTCGACTCTCTGGAAGGCGGCCTTCATCTCGGCCCGGCTCAGGGGTGCGGCAGTCACTTCCGGCCTTGAGGTTTGCTGATCGCGCCGCGGCGAGATTCGAGGCTTCTCGTTTTGGCCGAAGGCGAGGGAGGCAATCAACAGCAGTCCAATCAGGGCGAGGTTCTTCATATCGTGCTCACGGCGCCGCTTTGGCGAATGGCGCCCAACTCCTCGAGCGCGCGCCCGGTCCCGACCGCCACGCAGTTCAAGGCGTTGTCGGCGACCCGTACCGGGATGTCGGTGACGCTATAGAGTAGACGATCCAGGCCTCGCAGCAGCGCGCCGCCGCCAGTGAGCATGATGCCGCGCTCGATGATGTCGCTGCCGAGCTCGGGCGGGGTCTCTTCGAGGACGTTGCAGAGCTTCTCGGCGATCTGGCGGACGGGCTCGGCCAGCGCCTCGCGAATCTCCTCGCTGGTGATCTCGACCGTCTTAGGCAGTCCGGCCACCATGTCGCGGCCCCGGATTTCCATGCGCAACTCCTGTTCGAGGGGGTAGGCCGACCCGATCTTGATCTTGATCTCCTCCGCGGTGGGCTCCCCGATCATCAGGTTGTAGGCGTTGCGGATGTGGCGGATGATCGCCTCGTCGAGCTTGTTGCCGCCAACCCGCAGGCTGTGCGAGAGCACGATGCCGCCCAGGCTGATCACGGCGATGTCGGTGGTGCCGCCTCCGATGTCCACGACCATGTTGCCGCCGGGGGTGGAGATGGGCATTCCGGCGCCGATCGCGGCCGCCATGGGCTCCTCGATGGTCATCGCTTCGCCGGCGCCTGCCTCCTTGGCCGCCTGAATGACGGCGCGACGCTCGACGTTCGTGACTCCGCTCGGCACGCACACGAGAACCTTGGGACGGAACAGACGCGTCTTGCCGCACACCTTGTTCAAGATGTACTCCAGCATCTTGAGCGTCGTGGAATAGTCGGCAATGACGCCGTCCTTGAGAGGCCGGATGGCGGTGATGTTGCCGGGGGTGCGGCCGAGCATCTCGCGCGCCTCGTTCCCGACCGCCAGCACCTTGCCATTGTTGGTGCTGATCGCAACCACCGTCGGCTCGGCCAGCACCACGCCCTTTCCGCGCCGGTAGACGAGGATATTGGCGGTACCGAGGTCGATGCCGATTTCGGGAACGAGCTTCAAGCTAAACGTCCGAGAGGGCGACCGGCGCGTCTGCGTCCGTTCCCTGCACTCTCTCGATTCTGGCACCAAGCCCGGCAAGAATGCCTTCCAAGTTCTCGTAGCCCCGGTCGATGAAGTGAACGTTCTTGACGATCGTCTCGCCTTCAGCCGCAAGACCCGCCAAAGTAAGGGCTGCGCCCGCGCGTAGGTCGCTCGCCACCACCGTCGCGCCTTTGATGCGCTCGACGCCGGTGATGAGCACGGATCGTCCCTCGATGAGCATCTTTGCGCCCATGCGGTTCAGCTCCTGAACGTGACCGGTCCGACTCTCGTAGATGGTTTCCTCCACCACGCTGGTGCCTTCGGCGAGGCTGAGCAGAGCGGCCATCGGCTGCTGAATGTCTGTGGGAAAGCCGGGGTACGGCATCGTCTTGATCTTCACCCCGTGCAGGCGGCGGTCTGCCCAAACCCGGACCCAGTCCGGACCTTCTTCGACGTAGGCTCCAGCTTCCTGCAGCTTGTTCGCGAGGGCCAGCTGGTTATCCGGCATGATGCCGGTGACCGTGACGTCGCCGCGGGTGATGGCCCCCGCCAGGAGAAAGGTTCCCGCTTGAAGGCGGTCGGCCGGGTTGGCGAAGTCGCACCCCTTCAGCTCGCGGACGCCGGTGATAGTGATCGTGCTAGTGCCGGCGCCCTCGATCCGGGCGCCCATGCGGTTGAGGAAGGCAGCCAGCGTGGTGACTTCGGGCTCGATGGCGGCGTTCTGGATCGTGGTGATGCCATGAGCCAAGGTGGCGGTGGTCATCAGGTGCTGAGTTGCGCCGGCGCTGGGAAAGTCAAGGTAGATCGTCGCTCCCTTGAGGGCTTCCGCTCGGGCGATGTACTTGCCCCCTTCGAGCCGCACATCCGCGCCCATCAGGGCCAAGCCTTTCAAGTGGAAATCGACCGGCCGGGCGCCGATCTTGCATCCGCCCGGCGCCGGCAACTCCACGTATCCGGTGCGCGCGAGCAGTGGCCCGAGAAGATAGAACGAAGTTCGGATCAGGCGCACCGTCTCTTCGTCCACCTCGACCATTCGGATGTCGCTGCAGTCGAGGTAGAGGGACCCTTCGCGCCAGGCGACCAGCGCCCCGAAGCGCTCGAGCAGGCCGGCCTTGATCTTGGTGTCGGACACCTGCGGGACGTTGTGCAAGACCGTGGTGCCCTTTCCGAGCAGTACGGCGGACATGATGGCGAGCGCGCAGTTCTTGCTGCCGGGCACCTCGACCGAGCCGGTCAAGGGCCTCCCTCCCTGGATTCTCAAGACGCTCATGTTAAACCTCCTTCCCTGGTAGGTTGCGTGCTGTCATTGTAGCGCCACTCCCCGCAAGCGGCAAGTGTACCGAATGATCTTCAGACGGCTGAAGCTGGAGAAGGGATCAGATGTTGCGATAATAGGAGCAGTTCCTTGCGCCAAGGCCCGCGCTCCCGGTGCTTGCACGGGAAAGCGTCGCGCGAAGATGTTTAAGGGGGCGGCCCCGAACACCGCACACCGAACACCGAACACCCAATCACCGAACACCCAACACCGAACACCCAACACCAACACCAGCTAGCTTGCGTCCATACTGAAAGCGCGCCCTGGGAGAGCGGCCGCGTCGGAACCACCATGAACGAGGCCGCCGAGATCGCCCTGGAGATCTATCGCAAGACTCTGGAAGCCATTCGTGCTGATCGGCTGGTCGAGCGCGCGCTTCGGCTGCAGGACGGGCGACTACGCGCGGGCAGCTTCGACGAGCCGATCGACGGCTTCAAGAGAATCCACGTGCTGGGCGCCGGCAAGGCGGTTGCTGCCATGGCGCAAGGGGTCGAGCGGATCCTGGGGCCCCACTTCGAACGAGGCTTGGTCGTCACGAAGCACGGGCACAGCGCGTCCACGCAGCGCACGGAGGTGTTGGAGGCCGGGCATCCGGTGCCGGACGAAGGCTCTCTCGAAGCGGGGCGACGAGTTTTCGAAGCGGCGGGCAGGGCCGAAGAAGGCGATCTCGTCCTGTTCCTGCTTTCTGGGGGAGCCTCCTCGCTCATGGAGCTGCCGCGCGAGGGCATCGGGCTGGACGATCTGCGTCAGACGACTTCCCTGCTGCTGCGGGCGGGCGCGAACATCAACCAGCTCAACGCGGTGCGTTCGTGCCTCTCGCAGCTCAAGGCGGGCGGGCTTGGACGGGCAGTGGGACGGGCCCGGGTGCTCTGCCTGGTCCTGAGCGACGTCCTGGGCAATTCGCTGGAGGTGATCGGATCAGGGCCCTTCCAGCCCCACCGCCCCGATCACGACGCCGCCATCCGGGTGCTCGAACAATTCGGGGTGTGGGAGCTGACGCCGCCAGCGGTGACGGGGCTTCTCGAACAGCGCTCGCCGCCCGAGATGCCGGTCGCGCAGGCGGAAACCGTGATCATCGGCGACCTCTGGACCGCCCTGAAGGCGGCGGAGGACGCGGCCAAGGAGGCCGGCATGCGCCCGTTCGTGATGTCGGGCGGCATCAAGGGCGAGGCCCGGGAGCTTGGCGCGCGGATCGCAGGGCTGGTGCGAGGCCTACCCAAGCCGCACGAGAAGTTCGGGATCAACTGCCTGATCTTCGGAGGTGAGCCGACGGTCACGGTACTCGGCACCGGAAAGGGCGGCCGATGCCAGGAGTTCGCCTGCGCGGCGGCGCCCTTGCTCGCGGGTTCGGAGAACACGGCCATCCTGGCCGCCGGCACCGACGGCAACGACGGCCCGACTGACGCTGCAGGCGCGGTGATCACCCCGGATACGCACGACGAGGCTCGAAAGGCGGGATGGGACGAGCTCAAGGCCCTGCGCGCCAGCGACACCTACCACTACCTTCAGAGCGCGGGTGCTCTCATCAAGACTGGCCCGACCCAGAGCAACGTGGGCGACATCATCCTGGCACTGGCGCGATAGCCGGCCGATCCAGCCATGTGCTAGCTGGATCCCGTTAGACGAGCGCCCCTTCAGCCCGCGCGATCCGCCCCCGGAAGTACTCGATCGTCTCCCGCAGGCCATCCTCCAGAGTGACCCTCGGCTCCCAGCCCAGAACCTGACGCGCGCGGGTGAGGTCCGGACGGCGCTGGCGCGGATCGTCCACGAGGGCCGGCAGGTGGACGATCTCGGAGCTCGAACCTACCGCTGCGATGACGGCCTTCGCGAAGTCCAGCACGGTTCGCTCCTGCTCCGTGCCGATGTTCACGGGTTCGTGATAGTTGGTGTTGGCTAGACGCCACACGCCTTCGATGGTGTCTTGCCAGTAACCGAATGATCTTGTCTGGAGGCCGTCCCCGTACACCGTGAGGGGCTCGCCGCGCAGGGCCTGAGAGACGAAATTCGGCACCACCCGGCCATCGTCGAGGCGCATGCGCGGGCCGTAGGTGTTGAAGAACCGCACGATGCGGGTGTCGAGGCCGTGGAAGTTGTGATAGGCCATCGTCATCGCCTCGGCGTAGCGCTTGGCCTCATCGTACACGCCGCGCGGCCCGATCGGGTTGACGTTGCCCCAGTAGGTCTCCGGCTGGGGGCTGATCTGGGGATCCCCGTAGACTTCGGAGGTCGAGGCGAGCATGAATCTAGCGCCCTTGGCCTTGGCCAGCCCCAGGGCCTTGTGGGTGCCAAGCGCGCCCACTTTGAGGACCGGGATGGGAAACCGCTTGAAGTCGTCCGGGCTTGCCGGCGAGGCGAAGTGGAAGACGAAGTCGACGTCGCCGTCCACGTAGAGGAACTCGCTGACGTCCTGCTTGATGAAGCGGAAGCGCTCGTCGCCGAAGAGGTGCGAGACGTTGTCGAGCGAGCCCGTGATGAGGTTGTCGATGACGACGACCGACCAGCCCTCTTTCAGGAGCCGGTCGCAAAGGTGTGAGCCCAGAAAGCCCGCTCCCCCGGTGACTACTGCGCGCATGGAGTTGATTATGGGTCATCTCTCCCAGGTGACAGTGCCCAGCTCCACGCACATCCGGTTGCCTCTGAGCCTGCAACCTATACGTTCGCTATTCGCGATTCGCGAATAGCGAATGGCTTGGCGTTGTGGCCCATTAGGACGCTGTAAGCGGTCGGAAAACGGCCAGGGTGGCTTCATAATGCAATCTCGGTCACACGGACATGAAGCGGATCGCGGCGATCATGGCGGGAGGGTACGGAGAGCGGTTTTGGCCGCTGTCGCGGCGCGATCGGCCCAAGCAGCTCCTGCCCCTCACGAACTCCGGAAGAACCCTGCTGCAGGACACGATCCACCGGGTGGAGGCGCTCGTGCCTCCCGAGCACGTGTATGTCGCCACGACCGCCGCCTTGGCGAACCACGTCGCAGAGGCGACGCCCGAAGTGCCGGCCGAGCGCATCTTCTCCGAGCCGGCCAAGCGTAACACGGCCGGGTGCCTGGCCTGGGTAGTGGCGGTGCTGCAGTCGAGGCTGGGCGACGAGGACGCGGTGCTGGCGGTCCTCCCGTCGGATCACTACATCCGCAAGCAGGAGGCCTTCGAGCGCACCCTCAAGCTCGCTTTCGATCAGGCCGAGGAAGCCGGGCTGGTCACGATTGGCGTTCGGCCGACACGTCCAGAAACCGGCTTTGGCTACATCCAGATCGGTGGCGGTGAGGGGGCGGTGCACGAAGTCGCGGCATTCCACGAGAAGCCGAACAGCGTCAGGGCGCTGGAATATCTGGACTCGGGCCAGTTCCTGTGGAACAGCGGCATGTTCTTCTGGAAGCTCAGTGTTTTCCACCAGCAGCTTCAGCAAGTCGACCCGGCCTATGACGAGACCATCGAGAAGATGACGGACCTCCTGCGCCACGGCTCGATGGAGGAGGCACGCGCCGCCTTCGAGACTCTGCCCGACATTTCGATCGACTACCTGCTGATGGAAAAGGCTGAGCAGGTGTATGTCGTGGAGGCGGAGTTCGAGTGGGACGATTTGGGCACCCTGGCCTCTCTCGAGGCTGTACTGCCGATCGATCCGAACGGCAACGCGTCTCGCGGCTCGACGCTCTTGGTCGACGCCGCCAACTGCCTGGTCGTGAACGAGAACCCCGGCATCCGCGTGTGCGCGCTGGGGGTGGAGGATCTGGTGATCGTCGCGACCGGCGACACCATCCTGGTGCTGCCCAAGGATCGTTGCCAGGACGTGCGGATGGTGGCGCAAGAAGCGGAGCGCGCGCCTTAGCGGCGAACGAGGTTCTTGGCGTAGCTGAGCCAATAAGCCAGATTCAACGGGTCGTGGCGCACGGACTCGCGGTGCAGGCGAAGGGCCGCCTGGCGGTCTCCATCCAACCGGGCGTAGTGAGCCAGATGCCGCTTGACCTTGGCCAGCCAGCGGAGCATGCCGCGGCGGTAACGTCGGCGCTCCCGTTCGGGGACCTTTCCGAGTAACTCGTCGAACCTGGGCAGCAGCTTTTGCTCGATCAGAAACTCCTCGGCCCGGTGAAACCTTCCACTGGACGCGGAACTGGCGTCGGATCGAACCCGATAGCGAGCCAGAGGCTCATCCAGATAGGCGAACGGGCCAGCCGCCGCGAGCTGAAACCATCCGTACCAGTCACTCGCGAGCCTCACTTCCGGATCGAAGTTGCCGGCTGCGAGCATCGCCTCGCGGGAGAACACCACCGTGCTCGCGATGATTCGGCACCCGGCCAGAGCCACTTGCTCCCAGGGGCTGGTGTCCTCGCGGTGGGGGAATCGACGGATCCAGCCCTTGCCAGTCTCGTCGAGGTACTCGGCAGCGGTGTGACTAAGGACCGCCCGGCGCTTGAAATGGAAGGCCACCTGCCGCTCCAGCTTTTCGGGTAGCCACTCGTCGTCGTGGTCGATGAAGGCGATCAACTCCCCTTTGGCTTCTTCGACCAATCTACGCCTGGCTGCTCCCAATCCCTGGTTCTGCTGCCGGATCAATCGAACCTCGAACTTCTCTGCCAGCGCGGCCGATCCGTCCGTGGAGCCGTCGTCGAGCACGAGCACCTCGAAATCGCGGTAGGTCTGAGCTTGGACCGAATGGAGGGCGCGCTCGAGCAGGTCCGCCCCGTTGTAAACGGCGAGGCACACGGAGACCTGCTTCATCGCCGTCAGGATACTCGCCCCAAGTCC
>DATLGQ010000039.1:0-1558 GCA_035540435.1 Fimbriimonadaceae bacterium | reverse complement strand
TCGAAGGAGAGTCGCACGTCGTCGCAGTAGATGCAAGGGATGCTGCCATGGTCCCTGGACGTGCCGCCGCCGTGGGAATAATCAGCCGGGGCGGCTCACGCGAGCCGCCCCGGCTTCTTTCGCGCTTTCTTGGACCCGGGCCGAGCACGAGCGGCGACGGCTGGCGAAATAGAGATGGCCCAGTATCTTCCTCGCTGGTGGACTGAAATAAAGCAATGAGTACCGACAGTTGGCCGGCTAACACGGCATTGCACCCGACGGCCCGCGACCCCCGTGCCCGGATGAAACCCTTCGCAGATACGTGCCCTTAGCGGGGGCTTGCCGGGGCCGCGGGTGAATGCCCGAACCGTTGGGCCGACGCCACCCGAGCGCCTCAGCCTTGTCAGCGGCAACCCCAGGGTTCCACGCATCCCCTTGGGCAGTGAAGAAACTCCTCGCCGCATGTTGCCCGACTGGTCGGCGCGTAGTTGCTCGCGAACACACCCCCATCCTGCACACATCTGGAGGCACCCGAGCACGTGCCGATTGACCCGGCACAAGCAGGTGGATCGTGATCAGCGATGCAGAACCGCGTCACGCCGAAGTAGTCTGGTGCGTCCCAGTAGTCCCACCGAAGCATGACGCAGTGATACTTTGGAGGGCAATCCTGAGTCACAAGACAAGGGGCGAGGCAGACGGGACGGTTGAGTGGATGCAGCACGTAGTTGGGCACGACACACTGCTTGCCGGCGGGGCACATCGCAGAGGAGCACGGAGCCACACAATCAGAAGACCGTTCCCCACACCCGGGAACGAGCAGGGCGATGGCGAAGCACCGCAGCATCGAAACCGACCAGCCGTGCGCCGAGGCTCGCCTGCCCATGATCCGAGGGAGACCGTACCACCCGACGCAAAATCTCGTCAAGCTGTCCACTTGCCGCGGCTTATCGACGGCGCCGCCTGGCGAGCAAGGTTGGCCCGCCCACCTTCCCGATGGATTGGGTCGGACCCTGGACAGGGGCGTGCGTGCAGCGTATACTCCCAAGGTACCGGAAGGATAACGTGCCGTGATGCCTGACGAAACGGAGATTGAGCGCGCCGCCCTGAGCCTCGAGCCCCGTCTGCGAGCGAGGCTCGCAGAGCGCCTCTTGGCCAGCCTCGATTCTCTGAGTGAGAGCGAGCTCGAGGGCCTGTGGGCCGAAGAGGCGGAGCGACGAGATCGGGACTTGGACAGCGGTGTAGAGCTCGCGAGGCCGTCGGAGGAGGTGTTCCGCGACGCGAGAGCGCGCCTCAAGTGAGCTCTGCGCGCAGGGCATTCTTTCATCCGCTTGCCGAGCTGGAATTCCTCGAGGCCGTGCAGTACTACAGCGAAATCGACAGCGACCTCGGCAAGAGATTCGTGGACGAGGTTGAGCACGCCCAGGCGCAGATATTGATGTTTCCGAACGCCTCGCGGCTTGTCGGAGGGGCAATCCGCCGGCGAATGGTGAACGGGTTTCCCTATTCGCTGTTCTACCGATGGGTTGAGGACGAAGTCAGGATACTGGCTGTCGGGGACCAAAAGCGCAGGCCATTCTAC
>DATLGQ010000038.1:0-2076 GCA_035540435.1 Fimbriimonadaceae bacterium | reverse complement strand
GTCATCACCTCCTCGGTGACCTTGGAGATAAAGCCCGGCGAGACCTCGGTGCCGGACATCTCGGCGAGGTAGCCCTGGATCTCCCGCACCGTCATGCCGCGGGCGTACATCGCCACGATCTTCTGATCAAAGCCCGTGAAGCGCCGCTCGTGCTTGCCCACGATCTGCGGCTCGAAGGTCCCCTCGCGATCGCGAGGGACGTCGATGCGTACGGGCCCGTCGTCAGTGATGACGGTCTTGCCGTTCGAGCCATTGCGGTGGTTCGGCTGACCCTCGGGCTTGGACTGTCCCAACGCGTAGCCGAGATGCTCGTTCATCTCGGCGCCCATGGCGCGCTCGATGACTGCCTTCTTGAGTCCTCGGAACATCGTCTCGTGCTCGCCCTGGGTCATCGGCCCCTTCACCAGGTGATCGAGCAGCTCCTTCGGAACGGCCGGCTCAGGCGGATCGCCTCCTCCGGGTGCAACCGACTTGCGCTTGCTTGGCATACTGACTCCTGTCCGTCGTCATGGTATGCCTCACACACAAAAATTCTGACAGGCTCGGCCCGCCCGCATCTTCACGGCACCCAACCAAGCTTGCGGATCCGCGCATCGATCTCCTCCGCCGCGAGGGCATTCCCTTCGGGGCTCAAGTGCGTGTCGGTCAGCGGATAGACGGCCACACCGTCACGCACGGCGCGTTGGAACGGGTCGGTGAGATTAAGGCAGGCGACCGAAGCCGCAGCGCAGAACTCACTAAACTTGCCCGGGAGCGCCGCCCACGCGTTCCACTGATGCAGCGGGCTCCCCAGCGGAAGCTGAATGACCTCCCGATACACCCGGAACTTGATTGGAATGTACACCAGGAGCAGGGCTATTCCGTGATCGCGCGCAAGGCCGATCCCCTTCTCGAAGCTGATCTTGGCTTTCCCCCAGCGCTCTTCCTCGAATTCCGTCCACGGGACTCCGGCATAGTCGAAAAAGTAGATACGCTCCGCCGACTCTCCCGGCCGCGAGAGGAGCGCCCAGTACGGCGCTCGGTTCGGGACGACCGGGTGACTCACGCGTCGAATCAAGCGAAACGCATTGAGGACGAAGGAGCGCCTGGCCCAACCATGATCCCGGGCGAATCCCTCCGGGTGCGGCGTGCCATCCTCGGCTCTAGGCGCCGTAGCCAGGAGCGTGTTCTCGAAGTGCTGATCGTCGTAAAGGTCGTTCCCTTCGAAGAAAAACCAGACGACCACTCTAGGGCTGCGTCGGAGCGCATCGCCCTGCAGCACCCGAAGCTCTTGCATGGTCCCATAGCCTGCAACGCCAAGATTGGCGACGGGTCGGCCCAACCGGGCCGCGAGGCGCGAGGCGACCGTTTGCTCGTCCGATACGTACCACCCCTCGACGTACGAGTCCCCAATTAGCACCACATCCGCTCGCTGCAATTCTGTCGGGTTCCGATATCCCCACCGATCATAGGTAAACGTGATCGTATGCCGTAACGAGCGAGGCAGCCCATAGGCCTGCTCGATATCGCTGGTCGGCCGGGCGGTCCAGCGGAGGTTTGGAATCCGACGGAAGCCTAATTCCTTGTCGAGAACATAAGCAGTCCCGTAGTCGACGCCCTCGCCGAGCCAGCTCCTGAAGACAATCGTCCAGTGCACCCATTTCAGCCCGGCCGGAAGCTCCAGGATTAGCAGTACCGCGACCATAGTGAGCGTTGTGGCCGCGGCGCGCAGGCCCATCACCCGAGAGTTGCGGCTGACAACGATGGCGACCGCCCAGACGCCCACATACGTCGCGATCAGCGCCACAGCGAATATTTGATTCGTCAGCGCTACGGAGCCCGGAAGCAGCTCCCGCGCAACGAGCATGGCGACGATCCAGGGGACGAGGGTGCCCGCAGCAAGAATAACGCCCCATGCGACCCGCCTTCGGCACGCGAGGGCATCTCCCGCGCTTGTCGAACTGGGCGGGGCATGAAACGTCGACACGTTGTTTCCGCGGCACCTGAACCTGCTCATGAGTGAGATGCCTCCGATGCCCTTGAGGGCGGTGCCAGATGCGAAGTTGTAGTGGTGAATCCCCAGTCCTGCAAGACCTC
>DATLGQ010000037.1:0-2644 GCA_035540435.1 Fimbriimonadaceae bacterium | reverse complement strand
CGGACGAAGGTCGACCAGAAGATCGAGCAGGCCAAAAGCAAGCCGGTGGAGGTCGCCCCGCCCAAGCCCATCGAGCAAAAGGTCAACGAGGAACCGCCGCCCAATGTCGACCTCGTCAGCCCGAGCCTCAACGAGCTCGATAACAAGACGTTCACCGCCGGGCAGGGGCATGTCGACAAGGAGGGTGTGCTCAAGCTTACGGTCAGCTTCCCCAACGTCACCAACCTCACGAACGTCCGCGCGGGGACCATCCTGCGGCCGCTCAGCAAGAACCTCGTCAGCCGGGTCAAGCGCCAAAACCAGTTCGAACTCACCGTCCAACTGGTCGACGGCGCGAACGAGATCGAGCTCTACGCGGAGCGTGACGAGGGCAATGGCCGGGTCATCCGCGGCGAGAGCCTCGTGTTTACGGTCCAATACCGCGCGCCGGTCCAGGTCAAGGCCCGCAAGCTCTACTTCCTGGGCGTCGGCGTGTCCCAGTTCAAGGAGAATTGGGACGGACTTCAAGAGTTGCGCTACGCCCACCTCGACGCGGAGGCCATGGCCAAGTTCTACAAGTCGCTCGAAGGTCCTGACCGTCTCTTCAGCGAGGTGCACACCCTCGTGCTCGCCAATCAGCAGGCCACAAAAGACGGGATCCTCGAGGCCCTCAAGGGGTTGCACCAAGCTGGCCCAGAGGATGTGGTTATGATCCACGTTTCGGGCCACGGCGACGTGCTCGCTCAGGAAGGGGCCGCCTTCGTGCCCTACTTTCTGCCGCACGACTTCAGCCCGGCCAGAATCGAGGAAACCATGTTGCCCTGGGCCGACTTCCTTCAGGCCATCAAGGATTCCAGGGCCGCACGCAAACTGCTTTATGTCGACGCGTGCCGGTCGGGCTCCATCGGCAAGGTTGCCGAGCAGGTCAACGGCGTCATCGACAAGAGCGATCTCCTGGCCTTCGTCTCATGCGACGGCAACGAGCTCAGCTACGAGCCCGAGAACGGGCAGCTCGGCTACTTCACCAGCGCGCTGATCGAATCGCTGAACGACAAGACGCTGGCGGACAATGAGGGCAACATATCGCTGTTCCGGGTGCGCACTGCGGTGAAGAGGAAGGTGCTCAACCGAGTCGAAGAGGAGCTGGATGGCCGCTCGCAGACGCCGATTCTGATCGGGGCTCGAGCGGGAGACTCGCTCGACCAGCAGCTCCGCGCCTTCATCGTCAGCCTCGTCAGGGGCAGGTAGGTTTTCTCAGCGGCCGCCAACCGTAGCCCAGCCGCAGCACTGGGCCGCGCAAATCGCCGGTAGCCCCACACATTGTTCGAACCGGTCCTAGCGGCAACCCTCTGCCCGCGCAGCACCGTTCCTGGCGGTGCGAGATCTACGCAAAGAACCCCCTCGATACGCAGAGGGGGCAGCACGCTCCAGAGGCCCGTACGCCCCTGAGCCGCGGTCGAATCGTAAGGCAAGCTAGAAGCGGTAGCTGATGCCGATGCCGAGCCGCTCGATGCCGGGCTGACCGGAAGGGCCTTCGACGATCCAGTAGGAAGCGTCCACCGCGAAGCCGGTTGGCCAGTTGATCGAGCCCTGGATGAAGCCGGAGGGCTTGTACCCGTCACCCGACGCGCTGTAGCCGTAAAGCCCCGCGCCCACGCCCAACGCCGGGATGAGCCGATATCGATTCTGCTTCATGCTCGACGGAAGCGGGATTTCGTAGAGCACGAACAGGGTGTGGTCGTACTTGCCAGAGGTCGCCGGGTTCGTTCCGCCCAAGACCCCCAACTGAAAGCCGAACTCCTTGGTCGGGTAGTACTTGCCGTGCACCTGCCAAGCGTTGTCGAGGCCCTCGAAGACGAACCAGCCGCCGATCGACATGGTGCCCTGCGGCTTCACGAAGTACTTCTCGACCCAGAACATCGACCCCTCGGCGTTGAGGAACGAGCCCTGCTTGAAGCGTACGTACGGCTGGAATCCGACCAGCAGATTCTCGAATGGGCGTCCGCTCTCGCCGGACGTGAACGATTCGTGCCCCGCGCGCCCGTATTGGGCCGCCGCGATCGCCGCCCCAGAGACGAGCGCCGCAACACCCGCGAACTTGAACAACCTACCAACCATCAAATGCATCCTCCAGTTCTTTGCTCCCCTCTGGGAGCCTTCTCGTCCTTAAACCGGCGTCCTCCGGCGGCCGCCACTGGGGCGACCGCCGGAACTCCGCTACGACAGCGTCACCTCGAACACTCGGAAGTGATAGGTGTTGCCGCCCGTGATCTCAGCGCCGAACACATACACGGTGCCGCCCGCGCTCGCCGCGATGCGATAGGGCACGAACGGGTTGGCCGTGGGCGCCAGGGCCGTCTCCGTCACCAGCACGCCGGTGTCGCGCCGGAATGCGCTCAGCTTGAACGAGTTGTTCACGTGCGAGATGACGAAGATGTGGTCGGAGCTGACCGCGAGGCCAGTGATCTCACCAACCACGGTCGGCGCCTGTGCGAACACGAGTCCAGCGGGAGCGCCGGCAATGTTGATCCCGACGATCTTGCTGCTGCCCCCCGCCGAGAGCGGGGCGCCGACGTAGAGCTTCTTGTCGGTGGTCACGCCGATGCTGGTTCTACTGAGGTTCATGCCGGTCAGGAACGCCCCAAGATTGTCGGTGCCGGCGGAG
>DATLGQ010000036.1:0-6225 GCA_035540435.1 Fimbriimonadaceae bacterium | reverse complement strand
GGCGATCGCCGTGCCGAACTTCATCAAGGCTCGCGAGACGAGCCGGAAGCAGACTTGTGTGTCGAATCTGAAGCAGTTCGACTCGGCCAAGGAGCAGTGGGCGATGGAGAACAACAAGACGACCGGCGACACGGTCGTTCAAGGCGACCTCGTCCCCAACTACATCAAGGTGATGCCGTCTTGCCCGAGCGGTGGCACGTACACGCTCGCGGTCATCGGCACGAACCCGACTTGCAGCCAGGGCGGCGCCCTGGGTCACGTCCTGCCGTAGGCCATATCCTGTTCACGTTGCAAAGGCGGCCCTTCGCATGATGCGGAGGCCGCCTTTTCTCTTGCATCTGCACCGGCCAACCGTCGCAAGACCCTTGTATAGTGAAAGAAGAGCGGCAGCGAGCCTCTTTCGGTCGTTCTTCTTTTGAGGAGTTGTTTTGCAAATGCACAGACTGGGGAAGCTGGCGTCGTTCGCCAGCCTTCTAGCTATTGGCGCGATCACTCTGCGCCCGCAGCCGGCCGAAACGCGTCAGGAGACGCAGTTCGCCGGCGGCGTCGTGTTCAACGATCTGAACCGCAACGGGCGACGAGATCCCGGCGAGCCCGGTCTGGGTGGGGTCCGGGTGAGCAATCAAGTCGACGTGGTGCGCACGGACCGGCGCGGCAACTGGCGCCTCCCAGTAGTCGGCGACACCATCTTCTTCGTCGTCAAGCCGCGGGGATGGATGACGCCGGTGACCGACGATCAACTGCCCCGCTTCTTCTACATCCACAAGCCCGGTGGCTCCCCAACCGGCACCAAGTTCCCCGGATTGGAGCCGACGGGCCCACTGCCGCCCAGCATCGACTTCCCTCTTCACGCCCAAGAGGAGCCACGCAAGTTCCAGGCCCTCTTCTTTGGTGACCCCCAGCCGCGGGACAAGAGAGAGGTCGAGTACATCGCGCACGACATCGTCGAGCCGCTCGTGGGTCGCCACAGCGCTCGCTTTGGGGTGACGTTGGGCGACATCGCCTTCGACAACCTGAGCACCTTCGAGCCCCTCAACCAGACGATTGCTCTGCTTGGCATCCCTTGGTACAACGTGATCGGCAACCACGACCTCAACTTCGAAGCCAAGGAGGATCGTTACTCCGACGAAACATTCGAACGGGTCTACGGGCCGAACTTCTACTCCTTCGACCACGGCCCCGTGCACTTCGTGGTGCTCGACAACGTGGAGTGGTCGAGGCATGCGGAAACCAACCTCGGCCGCTACGTCGGGAAGTTCGGGTCCGCTCAGCTTGCCTGGCTCAAGAAGGATCTGGAGCTCATCCCGAAAGACCAGCTCGTGGTCCTCATGATGCACATTCCGATTCCCAACACGGAGGATCGGCAGGAGCTCTATCGACTGATCGAACCTCGGCCCTATGTGCTGTCCGTCGCCGCCCACACCCATTACCAGCAGCATCACTTCATCGACGCCAAGGACGGCTGGAACGCGCCCAAACCACACCACCACGTGGTCAACGTGACCACATCCGGCTCCTGGTGGCAGGGGGCGCCCGACGAGACCGGAATCCCTCACACGACGATGAGGGACGGCGCGCCCAACGGCTATGCGATCTTCACCTTCGACGGGAACCAGTACTCGATCGAGTTCAGGGCCGCCCGTCGGCCGGCTTCCTATCAGATGGAGATTCACGCCCCCGAAACGGTCGAACGGATCCAGGCGCAGGACGTCGAGGTGCTGGTCAACGTGTTCGGCGGCTCCGAGCGATCGAAAGTGGAAATGCGCTTTGGGGAGAGGGGGCAATGGATGCCGATGGTCAAGGTCGAGCGCCGGGATCCCAAGTACGAGGCGGTGTTCGAGCGCGACAAGGCTCTCGCATCGCCTTTCCGCCCTCTGCCGGGGCCGATCAACTCACCGCACATCTGGGCGCTGAGGCTGCCGGCCATGCCCCTGCGCGGGGTCCAGCCGATTCACGTGCGCACGACCGACATGTTCGGTCAGACCTACCTCGCGACGCGGGCGATCGAAATCGAGTAGTCGCGCCGTAATGCCCGGCACCCTCAGCGCCGGGCGGCCGCGTCGTTGTACCCATTCCAGAAGCCGTTGTCCGGCCGGCCATCCCCGTTCGAGTCGTCCAGTTGCCTTGGAGTCAACAGCTTTACATGCCCGTCCACGAACAGAATCGCCGCAAAGCCTTGGTGCCTGGGCGCCGGCTTCGAGCGATTTTGGGGCATCGAGCCCTCGTCGTAAAAGAGCCCGCGGCCGCTTCCCCGCTCGCTTCCCAGCGGCGGATCCAGCACATAGACGCCCCCGAAACTGCCATCCTCGCGCTTTGCGCCCGTCGTGTCCCCGACCATTACCGTTAGCGCCGGCTCCGCGATCGAACCTGGCTTGGCCGCAAACGGCAGATTCGGCTCCTGGGGCGACGGGTCTCGCGAGTTGCCGAGGTACTGGTAGTTGTAGCCGTAGCCGCCGTACTTGCGCGGGCTCTTGGCCAATGCCGTATGAACCCAGGTGCGAGTGACCAGATCGGGCTCGGCTCCGGGTGCAACGAAGACCGACTCCGTCTTCACGTAGATGATCAGGCGGTCGGGCCACCTACTCTGAGGAGATACATGGACCGAGGAATGCATCGGGTAGCCGCCGTTGTCCTCCACATACATGGCGATCGCCTGCCCTATCTGCTTCAGATTCGCCTGACTGGCGGAGGCGGTATCGGGCCCGCCTTGGAGCCCGAGCAGCGCCGCTGGAAGGACCACCGCCCCTCCAGCTAGCCAGAATCGAAACCCTCGAACGATTTCCTTGCTCAAGCACCTACCTCCGGTTGATTGCATCGAACAAGCCGTTCCAAAAGCCGTTGTCGATGTCGCCGTCTCCGTTGGAATCGTCCATCTGGTTGAGCTTCATCGTGCGGGCGTGGCCATCGCAGAAGGTCACCGCCACCCGGCCCGCGTGTCGCTCGGCTGGCAGGGACCGGTTCGCCGGCATGCTGCCAAGCTCGTAATAAAGGCCCCGACCGCTACCGCGATCGCTACCGAGCGGCGGGTCGATCACGTACGTCCCCGCGCCCGAAACGGTGCCCTTGGTGTCGGCGATCGCGAACGTCTTCGAGGGGTACTCGATGCCGGTGTCGCTCGCCGCGAACGGCAAGTTCGGCTGCGCTGCGGTGCCGGAGCGCGAGTTGCCCAGGTATTGGTAGTTGTAGCCATAGCCACCCCACTTGGGCGCCATGGGGTTGCCTGCCAGGTGGCCCCACACCCGGTCGATGAGCTTGTGATCCGCCCCGGGCGCCACGAACAGGGCTTCGCTCTTCACGTAGGGGAAGATGTGGTCGGCCCAACGCCTTTGCGGGGTCACGTTGACCGACGAGTGCATGGGGTAGCCCTCGTTGTCGGTAGAGTACATGGCGACCGCCAGTCCCAGCTGCTTGAGGTTGCTGACGCTCGCGGTCTTCTTCGCAGCCACCTTGGCTTGTCCAAACACTGGGAACAAGATAGCGGCCAAGATCGCGATGATCGCGATGACGACGAGGAGCTCGATGAGCGTGAAGCCTCCGTGCGTGCGTTTCATACGGCTCGAATCATCGACCACCACGGCCCCTGGAAGTTTGCCAATAGTGTCGGCAGCTATACCGTTCTGCTGATCTTGACGAAGATGTAAAGATTGATCGCTCGCTAAACTGTCAGCCATGGTGCAGACCTTCGACCTCCGCAAGTCGTTCAGGGACGGACGGCGGGGCGAGGTCGTGGCCGTGGGCGGAGTGTCCTTTCACGCGATGCCCGGGCAGATCTTTGGCCTACTGGGCGTCAACGGCGCCGGCAAGACCACCACCCTCCGCATGCTCTCCACCGTCGTCCGCCCAAGCGGAGGCACCGCCCGGGTGGCCGGATTCGATGTCCTGGAGCACCCGCAAAGGGTGAGGGCCAGCATCGGTTTCATGTCCACTTCGACGGCTCTCTATGGTCGCCTGAGTGCGCGCGAGATGATCGAGTACTTCGGCAGCCTCTATGGCCTTGGCGGAAAAGCGCTCAAGAGCCGCGTGAACGAGATAGTGGACCGGCTCCAGATCGGCGAGTTCTCACACCGCCTTTGCGACAAGCTCTCCACCGGCCAGCGTCAGCGCGTCAGTATCGCCCGAACGATTCTTCACGATCCGCCGGTGCTGTTCTTCGACGAACCCACCGCCGGCCTCGATGTGCGGCTCTCTCAAACGGTCATGGAGTTCATCGAGGATGCGCGCAACGATGGCAAGACGATCCTGCTGAGCACTCACATCATGAGCGAGGCGGAGAGGCTATGCGATGAGGTCGCCATCATTCACGACGGGGTGCTGCAGGCCCACGGTACGGTGGCGAAGCTCAAGGAGCAGGCCGGCGAGAGCAGCTTCGAGAGGGCATTCCTGAAGCTGATCGACTTCCAGTCGGAATACCGGCCGGGGGCAAGCGCATGAGCGCTACCTGGAAGGTCTTCAAGAAGGAGTCGAAGGAGATGTTCCGCGACAAGCGAGTCCGCACCTCTGCCTTCCTGATGCCGATCCTGTTGATCGTCGGGATGCTGTACATGTTCGGCATCGTGATCGGCAGCGTATCGCGCCCCCAGAACCAGCGAATCCACGTCCTGCAGCCCGATCACCCACTGGTTGAGGTCCTTAGAAGGGCCCAGTTCGACATCCGGCCCGTGGCCGGCTTGGCGGAAGCGCAGCGGCTCGTCTCGGAGGGTCGAGCCCGCTTGGTGCTCAATTTTCATCAAAACCAGCAGGGCCAGTTCGAGGTGGCCGCCTATTTCGACCCCAAACAGCAGATGGGACAGATCGCTCTCGCCCGCGTCCGCCAGGTGTTCGAGCACGCAAACCGAGAGGCTTTGCGCAAGGTGCTGGCAGACCGAGGAATCCCCTTGGCGGCGATGGAGGCGATTCAGGTTGGCGAGCGTGAAGTCAAGGTGGGCGTAGGTCGTGGAGCCGGGGAGATGATCGTGGGGATACTGCCCTATCTCATCGTCATCTGGGCATTCTACGGCGGCTTTGGAGTGGCTAGCGACTTGGTGGCCGGCGAAAAGGAGAAGAGCACCTTGGAAACCCTCCTGATCACTCCCGTGAGGCGGACCGAGATCGTGCTGGGCAAGTTCTTCGCACTGGCTCTAGTTTGCCTGCTGAGCGCTCTCAGCTCGCTCGTCGGCCTCGCCCTCTATGCGACGGTCAAGCCGCAGGGCTCCGAGCTCCTCCTGAAGGGCGGCATGGGCGTCTCTCCCATGGCTGCGCTCGTCATCTTCCTGGTCCTCCTGCCGACCGTGGCCTTGTTCGCTTCTCTGCTCGTCGCGATCAGCAGCTACGCCAAGAACACGCGGGAGGCCCAGACGCACCTCGGGCTTGTGAGCTTCATCGTCCTGATGCCGGCGATCGCCAGTCAGTTCATAGGACTCACCGACATGGCCAACAGCACCTGGGTTCATTTCGTGCCCGTGCTGAACACCGCCAACACGATCCGAGGGGCGCTGATGGGAACCTACAACTGGGCCGGCATTTTCGCCACCATGGGGGTGTCGCTGGTCCTCGCGCTGGTGAGCATCCGGATCGCGATCTGGCTCTTCAACCGAGAGCAGGTGTTGGTCAGGGTTTAGGATTACATCTAGCGGTTGGTTTGCAGGTTCAGAGCCGCAAGCCTGGACGCTTGGCTCTGGATGCGGGCGATCGAATCCTCCATTCGTGAGAATCGCGCTCGCAGATCCTGCTCCCTTCTGGCCAGACGCTCTTGAAGCCGGGTGATGCTCTCACTGATCACGTCGATCTGCGCCTGGATGCCTTGATCAGTCGCGGTGAGCAGGCCGTTCACGCCGTCGGTGAATGCTCCCACCATGTCATTCACCAGCGAGCCGACGCCCTTGCTGAAGCTCATGGATCCGACCAGCCCGGTCGCGGTGCCAGTGTATTGAATCTGAAGTCCTTCCGTCGTGGCATTGCCGTTGCTTCCGGTGAGGAACTGCCCGTTGCCGGTCGCCGGCTCGCCGTTGATGGTGCCGGCCACGTCGACGCCGGCTTCGGAGGTTCCCGGAGATCCCATGCCGATGCCGCTGTTGTCGCTCGCTGCCGCGAGGTTGCTCTCCACCGTGAAGTTTCCGGTGGTTCCGTAACGCCGGCTCGTGATCTTCAGCGTTCCGCCTTGGTCGCTCGCAGACACCAGGTCTCGCAGCTTCGGGTCCGAGTTGATCTTGGCGATCGTACTTGCCAGAGTGCTACCCACCTCCAGAA
>DATLGQ010000035.1:0-4113 GCA_035540435.1 Fimbriimonadaceae bacterium | reverse complement strand
GTGGCCAGCCATGCCACGACCGCGATCCATCTCAGCCAGGATCCCGGGCAGCGTCTTGAAGCCCAACCATTGGTGCACGACGGAACCGTCGGGCCGCATGATGATGAGGGTCGGAAGTGCCGTCACCCGGTAGGCAGAAGCCACCGAAGATTGGTGATCGGTATTGATCTTCACGAACACGAAGTACTTGCTCTGCTTCTTGAACTCTTCCAGCGGGTAGATCTCACGGATCAACTTCATGCAGGAGGGTCACCAATCAGCATAGAAGTCAACGAACAGGAGTCGCTTCGTACGAGCCGCGACCTCCTTCGCCTCTTCCAGGTTCGTGTACCACTTGCCGGCGTTCATCTCCTCCCAGCTGAGCTCTCGGGCGCCTTCGGGTGCCTTGAACTCGAACTGCTTGGGATCGGAGGGGCCGCCCAATGTCAGCGACTTGGTGTCGACGATGAGCGTTTCAGTCTCGCCTTGGCCCTTGATGCTGATCTCGGCCTGGCGCGCAACGTTGTCTTGCTGGCTGAGATACATCGTCACCTGCTGGGTGCCAGATCGATCGATCGTCAGGTCCAGCACGTTGAGGACCATGCCCTTCCGGTTCTTCTGACCGGAGGCAGCGGCGCGAGAGATAGTCTTGTAGGCGTTCGCGTCGAAGAAGCTCGACCAGATACCGAGCTCATGCGACGCGAAAAGACCCCGAAGCAGCTCAGGCGTCTGAGGCTGCCGGTAGTAGGTCTTGGCCGCCTTGTCGTAGGTCGTGATCGTCTTGCCGTCGGCGACGACCGTCTCCCGCAGACGGTCGATCTTGGCCAGATTCGGCTTTGCGAGGTCGAGAGTGATGGTTTCCGGGGCTCCGCCGATCGGCTGGACGGTGTACGTGACGTTGAGCGTCTGGGCGCTGTTCAGCGCCTTGACGAAGCTGCTGAGCAACTCCGCCCCGACCCCCTGCGCCAGTACGACGACCGCCATTGCGGCGAATCCCAGAAGCACGAGATGCTTCCGCATGATTGACTCCTGTAAACGAAAGGTTGATTACCCTTGTGAAATATGATAGCGCAGTGAGCGAAGAGGCGTTCGTCGATGATCCGCATTGGCTGCGTGCGACGAGGTGGCTGCTGCCGCTTCTGGCCATCGCGCATCTGGTGTTCGCGCATCTCTACTCGATACGAACGCCCTACCGGGAGGGAGGGATCCTCCTGCATCAGGGCCGCGCGGAGGTGCCCGACATCGGCGCCCCCGACGAACGGCAGCACGTGAACTACGTTCAGCGGCTCGTCTCTGGGCAGGGCTTCCCCGTTTTCCGGCCTGACGATCCCGAACTGTACGAGAGCTACCAGAGCCATCAGCCGCCTCTCTTTTACGTGTTGGCAGCCGGGTGGTCCCGATTGCTCGGCATCGATGATCTCACGTCTCAAGCGAGCGGCCGCACGCTGCGACTGCTCAACGGGATCCTGGGGGCCGGGCTGGTGTTCGGCGTCTTCTTCATGGGCTGGTGGGGGTTCGGGCGCCTGTCGGTCGCGCTCACGGCGGCCGCGGTCGCCGCGTTGCTGCCGATGAACATCGCCCTCAGCGGGGCTGTGAGCAATGACCCCCTGCTGTTCCTTCTGTGCACGTGGTCGTTGGCCATTTGCGCCCTGGGCGTTCGGGATGGCTGGACTATCAGGCGCGCTCTGGCACTGGGCATCCTGGTTGGGCTCGCGGCTCTGACGAAGACGACGGCCCTGGGGCTCTTCCCGATCGCGTTGTTCGCCATGCTTTGGACCAAGGATCGCGACTGGCGACTCATCGCGCTCGGAGCCGGTACAGCGCTTCTGCTCGCGCTGCCGTGGTGGATTCGAAATCAGACACTCTACGGCGATCCTTTTGCGATCCGTGCATTCAATCAGGCGTTCGTCGGTTCGCCCCAAGCTTCAAGCTTCCTCGAGGTCCTTGGCCCATGGGGATATTGGACCGGCTTCAATGAATTGGAACTCGGCGTAGGCTGGTGGACGGCGCGCTCCTTCTTCGGGGTGTTCGGTTACATGGACATCTTCTTGCCGGGCGCCCTTTACCGGGTGCTCATCGCAGCGATGCTGGTGGCCGTGCTCTTGTGGGTGCTCGCCGTCTCGAGGTCCGACTGGCGCGAGTACCAGAAGGTCCATTGGCTCTACGGCCTGTTCCTCCTCATCGTGCTGCTATTGTTCGTGCGGTTCAACCTGCAGTACTTTCAGGCGCAGGCGCGCTACCTGTTCCCTGCCATTGGCGTGATCGCAGTGGGGGTAGGCGTCGCGGTCGCCGCGACAGTAAGGTCCCAGTGGCTGATCGGCTTCTGCGCCATCATGGGCCTACTGGTGGCGCTCAACTTGTACGTCCTCTCGATTCTCCCGGAAGAGTTTGCGCGCCGAACCGGATGAGCTGCAGCGCGATGTCATCGGGGCCTATCGCGCGTCTGAGTCTATGGGAACTGTGGCGAGGCCCTTCAGCGTAGGCTAGGGCAGTTTTCTTGCACGGGAATGCACATGACGCGAATCACTCCAGCTATTCTTGCCGGCATCGCCTTGGCCTCAGCAGCCTCGGCGCAGGACCTCCAAGCCAAGATCACCTACAGCAACCGTGGAGCAGCTGCGCGCACTGTGCTGCGCGACCTTTCGGCCCTTACCGGTCTACAGCTCGAGACGAGCCCTCAGACCGCAAACGACGTCTTGCAGGTGCGAGTCAAGGACGTGCCGGCATCGGAGCTCCTGAAGCGAATCGCGGAAGTCGCGAACGCGGAGTGGCGGCCCGAGGGCAGCCTCTACCGCCTTTCCAGGCCGCAGTTGCTGGTCCAGGAGTTGCAGCGCAAGGAGATCGCGGACCGCTCGGAGGGCATCGCCGAGGCCATCAAGCAAATGACGGCGGGCGTCGACCAGCCATTTGGCCAGGCGGAGGCGCAGCAGCTTAAGAACAACCAGCCGCGCCTCGAGGCGGGGGCACCTATTCGCCTTGATCAGGCACGTAGCCTCTCCGGACCGGCAGGCCGGCTCCTCGGTCGGCTTCTGCGTGCTCTAAACCCCGCCGACTTGGCCGCCATTCAGCCGTCCCAGAGGGTCGTCTACAGCTCGCTTGCCACCCGGATGCAGCGGCAGATGCCACCTGCAGCGGGCCGTCTCATCTCGCAGTTCCCACCCGAACACAATGCGTGGGCGGAGACAGTGTCGGCACAGCCTCCCGACCCCAATGCGCGGCCGATCCCTCTTCCTTTCGGCCCCGACGCGTCCGCTAAGGTGCTGGACAAGCCGCTCGGTAAGGTCCTACTGATCGTAACCCGCTCCGGAGCCAGCCCCGGCCTCAGCCTGGAACTTCGCGTCTACGATAACCAGGGGGGCAGGGTCACGAGCGCTTCCGCTTTCCTCAGTCCTCGCACCACCCAGACCTCGGATAACTCGCCTGCCAGAGCGAGCGACGGTTCCGCACTCCAGTTCTCGCCGGAGGCCCTCCAGTTGGCAAAGGCAATCTCATCGGGAGCGTTGATGCGGAGCGGAGCCGTGATGATGATCTCGATGCAGGAGGGGAACGCTGAGCCCTTGACTATCGGCACCGTCCCCGGCGCAACCCAGCCCCTCGCCCCCGCCGTTCGAGAACTCCTGGCAAACCCGGACAAGGTCGAGCCCCTGTCTCTATTCGCCGGCCCCATCGTGGAAGGCATGGCGGGCGAGGCCAATGTCGTTGCGTATCTTCCGGACTCCCTGCTGAGCTACCTCCCGGCCCGGATCGCGAGCGGTTCGTCCTCGAAGGCGCAGCTCGAGACGCTGCTGCGCCAAGATCCCGACTTGATCGTTGCCATCGAAGGAACTTGGTTCACGTTAAAGGCCAAGCACCCCATCTCCGCACGGTCGGCCCAAGTGGACCGACATGCACTGGCCCGGCTTATCAAATCGATCTTTGCCCAAGGCTACGCGACGCTCGATGAAGTGGCCACCTATGCCCTAAGCGTGTCGGCCGGCGTGCCGGGCAATGGCCTGGACAGCATGTATCTCCGAGCAGCCAGCCCAGACGCCGCCACCATGCTCGGAAATGGCATCGAAGATCGCAGGTCGATGCTTCGCCTGTACGCGACCCTCGGCCCGGCGCAGCGGCAGGCGCTTCGCCAAGGCAATCAAC
>DATLGQ010000034.1:0-9063 GCA_035540435.1 Fimbriimonadaceae bacterium | reverse complement strand
GCCCTGACGTCCGCGACAGTCCCCAAGACGGCCCCGAGCAAGCAGGCCGATCGCCCCAGCCACGCCCAAGCCCAACGTGATAAAAGCATCATCCCTCCTTTCATGAGGTGCTCGCTCCCCAACGGGCACAGGAGTTGATTCTTCTGGGGCGCAGAGCGGGATTCAAGCTAGATTCGGATAAGTTAACCGAACCTGGTAAGTTCAGGCTATCGCCGGGCGCGAGAGGACGCCTCGGGACGGCGGAGCTTGCGCTTCGCACTTACCCCAAGGCGGCCGTCGCTGGTACCCAGCGCTTGGCGAAGAGCCTGGATCTCGTCCCGGACCACCGCCGCCTTCTCGAACTCCATCGCCTTGGCCAGGTCCTTCATCTCCCGCTCCAGACTCGCGATCACGATGGGGATCTCTTCGAGCCGAATCGGCTGGTCCTTGGTCACGCTCGGCGTGTACTGAGCCACCACCTCATTCACCGTTTCGTAGGCTCGGACGGTTTCGCGGACCTCCTTCTTGACGGTCTGCGGGGCGACAGAATGCTCGCGGTTGTAGGCGAGCTGCAGCTCGCGACGGCGGTTCGTCTCCTCGATCGCCCTCTCCATGGAGCCGGTGATGCCGTCTGCATACATGATCACCTTCCCTTCGACATTCCGGGCCGCGCGGCCGATGGTCTGGATGAGCGACGTGTCCGACCGCAGGAAGCCCTCCTTGTCGGCATCCAGAATAGCGACCAAAGTCACCTCAGGGAGGTCGAGGCCCTCGCGGAGAAGGTTCACCCCCACCACGACGTCATAGACTCCCAGCCGTAGATCGCGCAGGATCTCCGGGCGCTCCAACGAGTGCACGTTGGAGTGGATGTACTGCACCTTGATGTCGAGGTCCTGGAGGTAGTTGGTGAGGTCCTCCGCCATCTTCTTGGTTAGAGTCGTCACGAGCGTTCGCTGACCCTTCTTCACGCGCTCCTGGATCTCGTGAATCAGGTTGTCGATTTGGCGATGGGTCGGCCGGACCTCGACCTCGGGATCCACCAGGTAGGTCGGACGGATGATCTGTTCCGCAATCTGAGCCGCGTTCTCGGCCTCGAAAGGGCCCGGAGTGGCTGATACGAAGACTGCCTGCGGCACGCGCTCGAGAAACTCCTCGAAGCGCAAGGGCCGGTTGTCGAGCGCGCTCGGGAGCCGGAAGCCGTAGTCCACCAACACCGACTTGCGCTGCTGGTCGCCGTTGAACATGGCCCGGATCTGCGGCAGCGTCTGGTGAGACTCATCGATGAAGACGATCGCGTCACTGGGAAGGAAGTCCAGGAGCGTGTACGGGGGAGTGCCGGGGGCGCGGCCATCGAAGTAGCGGGAGTAGTTCTCGATGCCATTGCAGAACCCGACCTCCCGCATCATCTCCATGTCGAACTCGGTGCGCTGACGCAGTCGTTGGGCCTCGAGCAGCTTGCCCTGGGACTCGAAGAGCGCGCACTGCTGCTCCATTTCATCCCGGATCTGATCCAGGACGTTGTCCATCTTCTCCCAAGGAGTGACATAGTGCGTCGCCGGGAACACGCTCACCTTCGTCGGTTCGTCGAGGGCCTCCTGGGTGAGCGGGTCGAAAAGGCGTATGCGCTCGATGGTGTCGCCGAAGAACTCGACCCGTGTGACGATCTCTTCATCTTTGGGCTGAATCTCGAGGGTGTCCCCTCGCACCCGGAAGGTGCCGCGCTCGAGCACCATCTCGTTGCGGGTGAACTGCATCTGAACCAGCTTCTTGATCGCTTCGTGCAGGTCGAACTCGGCTCCGGTCTCGAAGGTGACCACGCTTTCGGCGTATTCCGACGGCGAGCCAAGGCCGTAGATACACGACACGCTGGCGACGACCACCACATCCCGACGTTCCAGAAGCGCTTGCGTGGCGGCGTGTCGGAGACGATCGATCTCCTCGTTGGTGCTCGAGTCCTTCTCGATGTAGAGATCGGCTCCCGGCACGTAGGCCTCGGGCTGATAGTAGTCGTAGTAGCTGATGAAGTACTGAACCGAGTTCTCGGGGAAGAACGCTCGAAACTCCTGGCAGAGCTGCGCCGCGAGGGTCTTGTTGTGAGCCATCACAAGCGCAGGCCTCTGAGCCCGTTGGATCACGCTGGCCATCGTGAAGGTCTTGCCGGTGCCGGTAGCTCCCAGCAAGGTCTGGAAGCGATAGCCGGAGTCGAGGCCGTCGAGAAGCTGCTCGATCGCCTTCTCCTGGTCGCCCTTGGGTTCAAAGGCTTGGCTGATGCTGAAGGGCGTGTCGTAGGAGACGATCATCTACTGCTATTCTACGTCTGCGAACTGGCGACACGCGAACACCAGGCAATACACTTTGCCCATGACGACCGATCAGATCTGCGAACTCTGCCGCACCTTCCCTCACGCCATCGAGGAACTCAAATGGGACAACGATCTCGTCTTCACCATCGGCGGCAAGATGTTCGCAGTGGTAGGCCTGGCTGAAGAAGAATTCGCCGGAGTTGCCTTCAAGTGCGACGACGGCGATTTCGAGCGACTTGCGGAGGTTAAGGGAATCGTTCCGGCCCCATACCTTGCACGGGCGAAGTGGGTACAGGTCCAAGAGGAGGAGGCCCTCCCCGCTGGTGAGCTCACGGCACAACTGAGGAAGTCGTACGAGATCGTCAAGAGCAAGCTGCCGAAGAGCCGACAGGCCGAACTTACCGGCTCGATGGCCTAGGAGCGCGCAGGGCAATGGGGGCCAGGAGGCCGAGTGCCAGGGCCACGCCGCCAGCCAGAAGATAGGGAGCATCGGGTCGCCAGGCGAAAAGCGATCCCCCGACGATGGGCCCCAACACGAATCCCACCGAACGCGCGGCCTGCAACAAGCCGAACATCTCTCCCTGCCGATGGCGGGGCGTCAGGTCACTGCAGATGCGGTTGATGGTGGGTCCGGCCACGCCCCCACCCAAGGCAAAGAGGCTCGCGCCAAGGAACAGCCAAGCCGCCTGAGGAACATAAGGGAACGATAGAATGCCAAGCCCCTGCAGCGCAAATCCCGCCTGCAACAGTCTAAGAGGGCTCGCCGCCTTCAGCAGGAACACGTAGGCAAATCCTGCCGCGGCGCCTACGAGGGTTTCATATCCCGCGATCAAACCAAACCAGCCCTGCGCGAGCCCCAGCCGCTCTTGAATGAGCAGCCCGAACGTCCCCTCCAGGCACGCCAGTACGAACCAGCCGAACGTCGCGAGCCAGAACATGGGTACCAGGGGAGGGACCTCGCGCAGCAGCGACAGATGGCCCTGGGGTTCCTCGGCGCGAGCGCTCGGGGCGACGGCTGGAACCCCCAAGTAGATCGCCGCGACCGCAAGCAGAGAGGCGAAGCCGCCGGCTAGACCCACCGCCAGATGCCCATACTCTTGCGCGACCCAACCTCCCGCCACGAAGCCGGCAAAGAGACCCGCCATCAGGGCGCCATTCAGTCTTCCAAGGCTGGCGGCGCGGGCATCCTCCTGGTAGATGTCGGCCAGATAGGCTTGTGCAACCACCACGTTCGCCCCCGCCATCCCCGCCAGCACACGACTGAGCACGATTAGGGGCACGTTCCACGACCATCCGTACACGAAGAATGAGGCGGCGGAAAGCAACGTGCAGGCCAAAAGGACCGGCTTGCGTCCCGCGCGATCGCTGACCCGTCCCCACAGCGGACTGACGAGCATCTGCGTCAGGTAGTAGCTCGCCAGCGTTACGCCGATCAGCCAGCCGGGCGCGCCAAACGCTTTCGCCCGAAACTGGATGTCGGTGAAGGCGAGGCCGAAGCCGAGCAGGTCGAGGAAAACTGCCGCGAGAAGCGGGATCTCGCGTCTTCGCATCATGTGAGCCCGCAGCGCTCAGCCAACGCGCTTGTGAGCAGCCCATCTGGGTCCAGCCGCGCCTTTGCCTCCCGGTATTCGTTCAGTCGCTTCTCGCCGAGGTACGCCTGAACATCTGCCGGTCGCAGCGTGGAGTCTTTCGCGAAGTAAAAGCGTCCGCCGCCCTCCAGCACAAGCTCGTTCATCCGGTGGCACAGCGCCCAAAGTCGTGCCCGCTCCGTGAGCTTGAAGTCGAGCGCCAACGAATAGCCGTCCACGCCGTGCGAGAACATAAAGTCGTCCGGGCGATGACGCTTCAGCACTGCCAGAAAGCTCTCCATCCGCTCGCGACGGGCCATCTCGACCTGCCTCGCAAACACCTCCTGGGCCCGATCCTTCGGCACGAACGACTGGTATTGAATGAAACCGAAAGGCTGGTAGGCCAACTCCCAGCCGGGTACATAGTCGAGCAAGAACGAGAACTCCGACAGGCTCTGCCGTGTCGTCTTCCCGTCTTCTCGCCTGCCGGCGAGGTACTTGGCCGTATTCACCGCCCGCATGCCGCTTCGGTTGTTCACGAGGCGGAGCAGTCGCCAGACCTGATCCTTCGGCACGGCACCCATGATCTTCAGCGGGAGCTCCTGACCTTCCCGTTTCGGCGGTCTTCCGTCCGGATCGTAAAGAGCCGAGTGAAACAATCCGCGTCCGTTTGAAAAGCAATCGACCCAGCTCACCATGTAATCGGGCGATCCACCCGAATCGAAGCACGCGAACTGCTCATCCCAACCCCGGCAACTTCTTGCGGTGACGAGGAGATCTCCCGACGGCACTCGAGCCATTCGCAGCCGGACGCGTGTGATGACGGCGAGCAGCCCGGCGCCGCTGATGATCCGCCGGAAATCGGGATCCTCCTGCTCAAGCGTCCTCGTTTCGCCCCGCGTGGTTACGATCTCCATCTCAGCCACGTGCTCGCCAAGGGTTCCGGCCTTGAAACTGTTCTTGCCGTGGATGTTCATCGCGAGCGCGCCGGCCAAGGTCGGTGCCATGGTGCCGCTGACCACCGGCAGCCAGTAGCCGTCCGCGATGGTGTGCCTCCACAGGTCTCCCAGGGTTGCCCCAGCCTCCGCATCGATGAGCCCAGATGCCGGGTCCCAGCTCAGGACACGGTTCATTCGCCGGATGTCGAGCACGATCTGCTCGGCTGCGATCGCCGCGTCCCCGTAGCTCCTGCCCGAGCCCCGCAGGACGATCCGCCGGCCAGACCGGCGCGCCGTTTCCAGCAGTTCCGCTGCGTCCTCGGTCGACTCGGGCTGATATAGGTAGCCGTCGGCAAAGCGGTTCCGGCCAAAGCCGGACAGGCGACGCACGTGACTTTGCGAGAGCGCCGCCTTCAGAGGGGCAGCCTCCGGAACAGCCAACCGGGGATCAGCCTGATCATGCCGAAAGCCACTCGATGAGCCGGCTTGAGATAGTGCTCGCCGCTCCTACCGATCCTCGCCAGAATGCGACGCGCCGCCTCCTCGGCCTCCAGAGCACCCTTCAGGTCCAGGTGCGCGGTCATCGGCGTCCTCACCGGCCCCGGCTTGATCGTCACGACCGTCACTCCCTTTCGCCAAAGGCGATTCCGGACGGCTTCCAGATACGTTGCGAGCGCCGCCTTGGACGCGTTGTACACCGGCTGCCCGGCCCGGCCACGATCTCCCGCGACGCTTCCGATCCCGACGATGGTCCCGGCTCCGACGGCTTGAAACCGCAGCGCCGCTTGGTTGATCCACGCGATCGCGCCGAGCACGTTCACCTCGATCATCTGACGGTCCTTCTCGAATTCGAACTCCTCCGGTCCCACCGCAGGCATGACGCCTGCGGCGTAGATCACCAGGTCGAGCCCCCCCAGCTCTTGAGCAACCCTCGCAAACAGCTCGGGCACGTCTTCCCATTTGCGCACGTCGTGCTGAAACGAGAGCACGCCGGGCTCCTCCAGCGGGCGCCTGGCGACCACCACGACCTTGGCGCCGGCGCGCGTCAATTGCAGCGCCAGCTCCCGCCCGATTCCGGATGACCCCCCGATGACGAGCGCGTGGTGGTATCTCATGGTCTAGTCGATGAACGAGAAGCGGTAGCCGCCGATCGCGAAAACCGCCGAAGCGACGAATCCAAGCACACTCACGATGATGTGAGGATCCTTGAGCAGTAGGCTCTCGGGCTCGCCCCCCTCATCCTGGCCAAACACGAGAAACATGTAGCGGGCGATGCCATACACGACGAACACCGACGATAACAACAGCGAAGGATGGGCCTTGGCGGTCGGACTCTCCACCGCATAGACGCCGTAGCATAAGGCGGCGCCGGTCGCGCACATGACAACCAGCGCGTCGAGCGCCTGACGCGAGTAGCCAAGGAGCGATGCCCGGCTCTTTCCTCGCTCCTCGCCTTGGGAGACGAACTCGCTCCGCCGCTTGCCAAAGCCGAGGAGCAGCGCGAGTGCGCCGGTGCACAGGAGGAGCCAAGCCGAAATCGTGACCCCAATCGCGATCGCCCCGAGCGCGGCCCGCAAGACAAAACCGACGCTGATGAGAAAGACGTCCGTGAGCGGAACGTGTCTGCCGAAGGCGTTGTAGGCCACCTGTAGAAGGAGGTAGAAGACAACGGCCGCGAAGACAGCCTTTCCCAGTCCCCATGCAACCAGCAAGCCCGAGGCGAGCAAGACGAAGCCTAGGAGGACGGCGGACGCCACGCTCACCTGCCCAGACGCGACCGGGCGGTTCCGCTTCACCGGGTGCTGACGGTCGTGTGGGGCATCGAGCACGTCGTTGAAGACATACACCGCGCTGCTCAGCAGGCACATCGCAAGAAACGCCGCGCCAGAACGCGTCGCCGCGTCCGCCGGCAGTCGATCGAGCACGAACAGAGGCGCTGCGAAGACCAACAGGTTCTTGGTCCACTGCTTCGGGCGCAGCAGCCGGAGAATCGCCCTCAAGTCGCGCCCTCCCGATGGGCTTTCCAAGCCTCGCTCACGGCCCGCGCATACCGCCCGCGAAAGACGTCAACGTCAAACTTCCATGCTTGCGCGCGCAAAGTCCGGCTATCGAAAGTCCTGCTTTCAAACTCCTCGACCCCACCAAGCAGGGACTCCAGGGTTTGGCTGCTGAAGAGGACGCCTGTCTCATTCGTTACCGTTTCGGACGCTCCACCTTCGCCAAAAGCCACCACCGGGAGTCCTGCCGCCATCGCCTCCACCACCACGATCCCGAAATCTTCGTAAGCCGGAAAGAGAAACGCCCGGCAACGCGCCATGAGTGCCTTCAGCTGCTCATCGGGGAGACGGCCATGGAACTCGACGGAAGGTACATCCGCCGCCAAGCGCCGCAGGCGCGCCTCTTCAGGGCCAGATCCCACGATCTGCAGCGCAAATCCCTTCGCCCGAGCTGCCCGGATCAAGAGGTCGACCCGCTTGTAGGCGATCAAGCGGCCCCAATAGAGGTATCCCAAATCCTCATCCACCCGCCCCACATCCTGCCACTTGGCCACATGGACCGGGGGATGGATCACCTGCGAATCGCGGCCATAGAAGCGACGAATGCGTTCGGCGGTCGTCCGCGAGTTTGCAAAGAAGACGTCCGGGCGCTTCGATGCCTCAAGATCGAGCCGGCGTAGATGGGAGGCCAGCCATCGGTGCAGGAACGTCTTGCTCCCACGCGGGTCTACCTCTGGCGACCACAGCGCTCGTGCCGGCGTGTGGGTGTAGTTCAGGTGCACCGCGTGGGGCGCCTTCCGCACGCCATGCGCAAACGAATGGCTGCTGGAGAGGACGAGGTCGAAGTTGCGCAGGTCGAAGGAACGATAGACGTAGGGGAGCAGCGGCGCGTACAGGTAGTGGCGCCGGAGCGAACCGGGCAGGCGTTGCACGAAGCTGGTCCTTACCTCTTCATTCGCCAGAAAGCGGATCCGGTCAGGGTCGTACTGGGAGGTGAACACGGTGCCTGGAAAGAGGGCGGCCATCTCCCGGAAGACCTCCTCGGAGCCCGCCGGAACGGTCAGCCAATCATGGACCAGCGCAATCCGGGGGTTCCCCTCGAGATGAACCGGCCCGTTCAAGCCGCGCCGCGCCGCAACAACACCGCGATCACGGTGCGGACGAGGATGAAGAGGTCGTACCAGAACGAGGCGCGCTTGAAGTAGGCCGTCTCCATCTCCACCCGTTCCTCATAGGTCGTCCAGGATCGCCCGCTGCACTGCCACAGCCCGGCGCAGCCGGGCTTCATCTGCAGGTAAATGTTCTGCGCCTCGCCGAACATCGCCAGCTCGGGTTGGACGATCGGCCGGGGACCCACGATGCTCATGTCACCCTTCAGCACGTTGAAGAGCTGTGGAAGCTCGTCGAGGGTCGTGTGTCGCAGGAACAGGCCGATTCGGGAAATCCGAGGGTCGTCCTTGATCTTGTAATGCTTCTGATACTCCTCCCACAGCTCCGGTCTCGACCGCAGAACTTCCTCGGCGTTTCGCACCATCGTGCGGAACTTGTAGATGAAGAACAGTCGACCGTCCTTCCCCACCCGACTTTGGCGAAACAGGATCGGCATCCCCTCGGTGGCGGCGATGATAAGCGCCACCATGGCGAAGAGCGGGAATAGGAGCAGGAGCATCGTCAGGCTGACGACGATGTCGAATAGCCGCTTGGCCAGCTGGTAGCCGGCACGATTGTAGTGACGTGCCGCCAGTTCAGATTCACTTGAATGGTAGGCAGGCACGGGCCGCGCAGCAGCCGCTTTAGCCTGATCCTCATACCTAATCATGGAGAGCAAACCTTTCGAGCCTAAACGCAGAGACACCCTCAGGCGCAAGAGCGGCCAAAGCCACTCCCACGGAAACAGTATATCGGCAAGAACCAGACCAGTGCCAAAGGGCGCCGGGGAATGGGAAGGTTCTGCTTACCAGGTTTTACCCGCGGTGCGTTCAGGCAGCGAATCGCCCGTGCTTGCTCTGAGCGCCTTCAATCTCGTGTAACCTTCTGCCTCTCCATGTGCGGAATCGCCGGATATCTTGGATCCCGGAACGCGGTCGCCACCGTCTTCGACCAGCTCAAGCGCCTCGAGTACCGCGGCTATGACAGCGCCGGCATCGCCTACCTGCAGGGCGACGAGATCAAGGTGCTCAAGCGCGCCGGAAAGCTGTCGGAGCTCGGCAAGCTTATGGCCGAGCAACCGGACGACGCCCGCATGGCCATCGCTCACTCGCGATGGGCCACCCATGGC
>DATLGQ010000033.1:0-2025 GCA_035540435.1 Fimbriimonadaceae bacterium | reverse complement strand
CCATCACGCTCGTGGGCACGTTCGAAGTTGACATTGGCCTGGCAGAGGATGGTGACGCGGTGACCTCGACTCACCAGGTACCGCGCGCGGCTGAGCACGGCTTGGTCCACACCCCCGGCGAAGGACTGGTTGCCGGACATGTAGAGCATCGCGATGTGCATGGTGCGGGGGTCGGATACGCTCGGCATGGTCTCCAGAACCTACGTCGGCATGAGGTCGCAGCTTCGTGAGCGCGCCAGAAGAAGCTTCTGCGGACGCGCCAGTTCGAGTCTCGGTCATTATTCCATGCTTCAACGCGGAGCGGTATCTCCGGGAGGCGCTCGATAGCGTCATGGCGCAACAGTTGCCGGCGCTGGAGGTCATCGCCGTCGACGACGGCTCTACCGACCAAACTGCGACCGTCGCCCGCTCCTATCCAGGCGTCACCCTCATCCAGCAGGAGAACCAAGGGGTCTCGGCAGCCCGGAATACCGGCGTGGCGGCTGCCAAGGGCGAAATCCTGTGCTTCCTCGACGCCGACGACCGCCTTCTCCCCGGCTCGATCACCGAGCGGCTGGAACTGCTGGATCGCGAGGGTACGGCGGGCGTGTACTGCGACGCCTACTTTATCGATCTGGATGGCAAGCGAATTGGTCCGATGGGCCTCCGCTCCCCCGGCCCAAACACCCTGAGGGCCCTTTGCGCCGGCAATCTCTGTCCACCCAGCATGCTCTTGCTGCGGCGACAGGTCTACTCGGACGGAGGAGGCCTGGACCCCAGCATCAGGTGGGGTGAGGAGTATGACCTCTGGCTTCGGATCGCTGCCCGGGGCGCCCAATTCGCCAAGCTTGATCGACACCTGGTGGAGTACCGGATCAATCCAGAAGGCGCCACCCGGGCATACGTCGATATGTTCCTTTCCGCCAACCGCGTCTTTAGCCGCCGCGTCCTCAAGCCCGGCCTCTGGACACGCTATCCGGTGCAAAGCCTCTTGGGATGGGCAAAGCTGCGACACTACTTCGCCGCGGGGCACGCCGGAAGGCATAGGCTCTCGCAGGCCGAGCGGGCACGGGCGCGAAACGTGGTCTTAAAGAGCCCGAGCCTTTGGCCGTTCTTGCTCTTTCGGCCCCTCCTGGGATCCGTTAAGCGTTGGGTAAGGCTCCGTCGCGCCGGCGAAGTCTAGCCGATACGACCCGTGTCTCCTGCGTTGCAGCTCAGCTTCCTCTTGACGCGTGCGCATGGCGAGCCCGGCGATCAGCATCGCGGCCGGTAGCTGCATGTACCCGTCGAACGTATTGGTGGCGTGGCCGTTGATGGCCAGCGCCGCCGCCACCACGATGCCCGTGGCCGCAATGCAGCGCCTCACGTCGTTCTCCCGCCTGTTGAAGGCCACGAGCGCGCACACGACGATGGTTCCCCCGAGGCCCACGATGAGCAGGAACAGACCCGGCAGCCCGTACATGGCAAGGAAGACGCGGTAGGCGCTCTCCATGATCATGTGAGTGCCGAACTTGGGGTCCTTGTACCCTTGGCCCAAGAACAGCATTGAGTCCGGACCGATGCCGGTCCATGGGCGTTCCTCATAAATCTTGTCGAGCTGCTTCCACGGCCCCTCTTCTCGAAACTGATAGCTGGTGTCCTGCTCGAGCGAGGTCGACTGACGCATGTATCCGAACCGGTTCGGCGCGATCGTGATCGCCAGCAGAAAGAGGGTAATGCCAATGGTGACGACGCGAAGGATGGTGCTGCGGTCGTTGCGCAGCATCGGGATGCCGACCACGATCCACATCACGACGAGCACCGGATAGAAGCCCCGCGCCTGGGTGAAGAGCATGACGCCCGAGAGCAGGATGAGCGAAGCGAGCTCCCACCTGTGCAGCTTGCGCACGAACGCCATTCCTCCGATCAGCGAGAAGCAGACGATCGCCTGGAAGGCAAGTTCGCGGGGGTGGAAGGTGAGGCCGATCGCCCTCACGCCAACCTTGCCGTCCCAGTTGTCGATCGACTTGTAGGTGTAGTACTTCGCAAGAGCCAGAGCGGGCGGGA
>DATLGQ010000032.1:0-7221 GCA_035540435.1 Fimbriimonadaceae bacterium | reverse complement strand
GTAGTACACCTTCAGCGCCTTGCCCTTGGAGCTGTAGGGGCGGGCGAAGATGGCGTCCTGGATGAGCCGGTTGAGGGCGCCGGTGCCGATTCGGAAGGCGTAGTTTTCGAGGGATTCGAGGACGGTGTCGAGGACGGGTTCGAGGCCGGCGCTCTCGACGGCGCTGGTGAATCGGATCTGGGCGTAGTGGAGCTCCGGGAACTCGTTGCGGAGGATCTTGACGAAGTCCTTTTTGAGGAGCGACATCTTGCGCGGGCGCCCGTCGGGCGGCTCATGGACATCCCACTTGTTGACGGCGAAGACGACCGCCTTGCCGCCGTCGTGGGCGATCTTGGCGATACGTTTGTCGCCGTCGGTGAGGCCCTCCTGGCCGTTGATGACGACGAGCGCGCAGTCGGCCCTCTCGATCGCGCGGGTGGCGCGGTTCGCCATGTAGTACTCGACGGTGCCCTGGATCTTGCCTCGTCTTCGGAGGCCGGCGGTGTCGATGAGTCGGAACCTTTCACCCTTGTATTCGAGGAGGGTGTCGATCGCGTCGCGAGTGGTGCCGGGAATACTGCTGACGATGGCGCGCTGCTCTCCGGTGAAGGCGTTGAGGAGGGAGGATTTGCCGACATTGGGCCGTCCGATGATGGCGAGCCGGATCTCCTCCTGCTCGGCCTCCTTCTCGCCCGGCTCGGGCAGGAGCGCGGCGACTTCGTCGAGCAGATCGGCGACGCCCCGGCCGTGGAGACCGCTGACGGGCCAAACGTCGCCCAGGCCAAGGCTGTAGAACTCGGTGGCGAGGGTGTCGCGGTTGGGGTGGTCGGCCTTGTTGACGACGATGAAGACGGGCTTTTTGATGCCGCGCAGGCGATTGGCGAGCTCCCAGTCCTCGGGCATGACGCCGGCTGTCGCGTCGGCGAGGAAGAGGACGACATCGGCTTCTTCGAGGGCGATTTCAGCCTGCACGCGGATCTGCTCGACGAGGGGATCGTCTTCGTGGAAGGTGATGCCTCCGGTGTCGACGACAGTGAATCGCTTGCCGGCGTGCTCGGCCTCGGCATAGAGGCGGTCTCGGGTGATGCCGGGGGTGTCCTCGACGACGGCGACGCGCTTTCGGACGAGCCGGTTGAAGAGGGTGCTCTTCCCGACATTGGGGCGTCCGACGATCACAACGACGGGCAGGGCTGGCATGGACGGGCCTTGAGGCTACCTCTTTCCGGGGCCTCAGCCTTTGGCGGCCTGCGACCTGCAGAACGAGAAATAAAAGGTAGCGCCTTCCTCGGGCTCGCTCTCGGCCCAGAGGGTTCCGCCGTGGCGGTCGATGACACGCTTGACGTTGGCGAGGCCAATGCCGGTGCCGGGGTATTGCTGGGCGGTGTGGAGTCTCTCGAAGGGCTCGAAGACCTTTTTGGCATAACGGGGCTCGAATCCGATGCCGTTATCGCGGACGTAGAAGGTGCCGTTGGATCGCCCGACCCAGATCTTGGTGGGTGCGTCGGCTCGGCTGTACTTGCAGGCGTTATCGATGAGGTTGTCGAGGACGAGTCGGACCAGCCCGGGGTCGGCGATGGTGCGCATTTCGGGCTCGATGGTGGCCTCGATCTCGCCGTACTTCTCTCGCGCCTGTTGGATGACTTCGGCGGCCAGCTCACTGAGGTCGATCGGCTCACGCCTGGGCTCCTGGTTGCTGATCCGGGCATATCGCAGAAGATCGTCGACGAGTTGTGACATGCGCTTGCCGGAGTCGATGAGCCGGTTGAGGGTGTCCTTACCGTCCTCGTCCAGGCTCTCGCCGAAGTCCTGCGTGAGCATCTGGGAGTTGACGACCACGGTGCGGATACTCTGGCGGAGGTCGTGGGCGACGGAGTAGGTGAATCCGTTGAGCTGCTCGACGGCCTGAAGGAGCTCGGCGGTGCGCTCGTTGACGCGGGTTTCGAGCTCCTCGTTCATGCGCTTGAGCCTGTCCTCGCTCTCGCGCAGCGCGGCCTCGGCTCGCTTCTGGATGGTGATGTCCCGGGCGATCTTCGACGCGCCGACGATCTGGCCATCGGCATCGCGCACCGGCGAGATGGTGAGCGAGATGTCGATCTGGGTGCCGTCCTTTCTTCGCCGGACGGTCTCGAAGTGATCGACGTGCTCTCCCCTGCGCAGGCGAGCGAGGATCTTGGGCTCTTCGTCCTGGCGATCCTCGGGGATGATCTTGAGGATGGATTGGCCGATCATCTCCTCGGCCATGTAGCCGAACACCCGCTCGGCTCCTCGATTCCAGCTTGTGACGATGCCGTCGAGGCTCTTGCTCACGATCGCGTCGTCGGAGGATTCGACGATGGCGCTGAGCAGGTGCGTGAGGGCTTTGGATCGTTTGTGGTCGGTGATGTCGCGGGCGACCTTGGACGCACCGACGATCACGCCGTGCGCGTCATGGACTGGGGTGATGGTGACGGAGATATCGACGAGGCTTCCGTCCTTGCGGCGTCGCACGGTGTCGAAGTGATCGATGCGCTGCCCCATGCGAAGCCGCTCGAGGATGAGCCGTTCTTCGTACTGCCGGTCGTCCGGGATGATGAGAAGAATGGACTCGCCGATAGCCTCGTCGGCCGTATAGCCGAACAGGCGCTCGGCGCCGGGACTCCAACTCGTGATAATCCCGTCGAGCGTCTTGCTTACTATGGCATCGTCGGACGAATCCACGATGGCCCTCAGCAGGGCTCGTGAACTAAGGTCTGGATCTGAACGTGGCGGCCCGGCACCAACGTCCCCAAGCAAGTCCTGAGATCGTCCAGTAGCTTCGATGTTGCTCTCTCCCGTAAGCGCAGCTATTGTAGCATCAACTTGGGCCTGCGCCAAGCCGCCTATCTCCGTGCGACGCACCAGTTTCATCTGGCGTTTCCCTCGCCGCGGCACAGAGGGGGCGGACACGCGCGAAGTGTCGTCAAACGGAAGAAGCACCTTCCATGGCAAACAACGACAAGGCAGAACGACGAGCACGGGCGCTCGAGATCGCGGGGATTCTGATTCGGAACGGCTTTGGGTTCCTGGTGAACAAGTGGGGCTTGGCTGGACCGCAGTCCAGGTGGCGGATGCCGCAGCGCTATCCCCGGCCGCACGAGAAGCAGACGCAGCCTGAACGGGTGAGAAGGACCCTGGAGGAGTTGGGGGCCACCTTCATCAAGCTCGGCCAGGTCCTCAGCACCCGCTCGGACCTGCTCCCGGCTGAGTACATTGCGGAGCTCGCCAAGCTTCAGGACGACGTCCCTCCGGTGCCTTACGAGGACATCGTCGGCATGTTCCAGCAGGAGTTGGGCGGCCCACCTGAACAGTTCTTCCTGGGGTTCAACCCGGTGCCGAGGGCGGCCGCCTCGATCGGGCAGGTGCACGACGCCCTGCTGCTGGACGGTACGCGAGTGGTCGTGAAGGTCCGCCGGCCAGGAATCGAGAAGACGGTTGACGAGGACCTGGCGATCATGAAGGACCTCGCCGAGTTCCTCGAGAGCAACACGTCCTGGGCCAAGGATTACGATCTGGTGGGCCAGGTCGAGGAGTTCGCGTTCACCCTGCTGAACGAGCTGGACTACACCCGCGAGGGCCGCAACGCCGACCGTATCCGCCGCAACTTCAGCGAGGACCCCACGCTCTACGTGCCCGAAGTCTTTTGGGAGCTGACGACCTCCGGTGTGTTGGTGATGGAGGAGATCGAGGGGATCAAGGTGGGCGACCATGCCGCACTCGACGCCGCCGGTATCGACCGCCACCAACTGGCCCGCAGATGCGCGCATGTGGCGCTGGTGCAGGTGCTCGATCACGGCTTCTACCACGCAGACCCGCACCCGGGCAACTTCTTCGTGCTCGAGGAGCCGGAAGGCGTCATCGCGCTCATCGACTTCGGAATGGTAGGTCGCGCGGACGAGAAGCTGCGCCGGACGATGAACCGGCTTGCGCTGGCGGTCACCCAGAAGGACGTGGACCGCATGATCGACGAGTTGACCTCGCTGGGAGCCATGCGCGGCAAGATCGAACGCCAAGGCTTGCGCCGGGACCTCAGCCACCTGCTGTTGAAGTACGACAACCTACCCCTGGGAAAGATGTCGGCGGGTGGGATGTTCAACGATCTGACGCAGGTGTCCCAGCGCCATGGTTTACAACTGCCTGCTCAGCTCACTCTGCTCGCCAAAGTCATCACGATGGCGGAGGGCCTGGGGCGCGATCTCGATCCCGACTTCGACTTCTTCGGCTTCGCCAAGCCCTACTTCAAGAGCTTCTACCGACGAGCCTACTCGCAGCGCGCGCTCAAGAGGCGGCTTCGGGACGGCTCCATCGACCTCCTGGAGCTCGGGCTGGACCTACCGCAGCGGCTCCGTCACACGATGGACCAGCTCGACCGAGGCGAACTGACCGTCACGAGCCGGGTGGAGCTCGAAGACGAGGTGATCGGTCGCCTCGAACGGGCGACCAACCGTTTGGCCATCAGCGTCCTGGTGGCGGGTCTCGTCGTGGGCCTGAGCTACCTGACATCCGCATTTCGCCCGGAGGGGACTCGCCAGTTCGGGTTCATGTTCCTCGAGTTCCTGATGGTCTCCGGGCTGATTGGCGGCATCTATCTGGTGGTCTCCTTCTGGCGCTCCCGCAAGTAGCTCAGAAACAACGAGGCCCCTGCTTGGCAGGGGCCTCGAAAGGTGTGGAAGGGCTGTTCCCTTACCAGCGGTTCTTGCCGCCGCCGTAGCGATTGCCACCACCGCCACCGCCGCCGCTGCGACCACCGCCGTATCCGCCGCCGCCGCCACCGCCACGATTGTTCTCGCGCGGGCGAGCCTCGTTCACGGTGAGCGTGCGTCCGTCCATCTGCGAGTTGTTCTTGTCGGCAATGGCCGATTCGAGCTGGTCCCCGTCGATGTCGACGAAGCCGAAGCCGCGGCCCTCGACGATGCGGGCGTTGGTCGCGCCGTATGCCGCGAAGGTCTCGTTGAGCTGTGACTCCGTCACGGAGTAGGGAAGGTTGCCGACGTAGAGTGTTTTGTTAGCCAATGTTCTGGCCTCCTGTATAGAGTTGTTCCGATTCACTTGAAAGGCGGGCGAGTTCAGCGAACCGGCACGAGGGCACAGAAGGCGTAAGGCGCTCTACTTGAAAAGGAAACGTAACGGCTCATTCTACTCCATGGGCAACGATTGGTTCCATCGGGGATAATGAGGGTGCCACTCTTAACGAGTTACAACCTGCTTCCGCATGGGCGAGAGCATCTTGCCGCTCGCGACGACCGCCATCCGCAAGGAGTTTCGCATGTCGCCACAGGAAGCAGCCGCAGCCGCTCAAAGCATTCTCGACAAACGTCAAGGCGAGGAAAAGATTCTCGTCCTCGTCGACAATCCCAACGACGCTACCGCCACCATCCGCGCCTTTCGCAAGCTTGGGTGCAAGGTTCAGGTCCAGCAGCAGGGCGCTCGATTGGTCATCACGAGGGGCGAGTGAGACCCACGTCAGCCTCGCGGCCGTCGCAAAGGGACTTTTCCTTCGCCGCCAACCACTTGGCAGCTCAAGTGGTGGTCGCTCTGACATTGGGTTGTGAGATCGACGAAATCCAGATCGGGCGGCCGCCGGACGTCCTCACTTGGAACCTGAGTCAGACCAACATGGGCGACGCCGAGGCCATTTGCGCCGCCGGCTACGCACGCGAAGTGGAAATGGGACGGCGCGAGGACAAGGCCTGGGAACTGGCTCACAACGACAGAAGCCTCCTCGCCTTCCTCCACGCCGAGCGGACCGGCATGCAATTGGAAGCGGAGGCGGTCGGAGAGCGGTTTCGGGCCGGCGCCGCGAACTGTGTGCCCATTCTGAGTCATCCCACCGCTCGGGTCGCCATCGAAGATCTCGCCGCCGCGATTGGAGATCGTTACGAGGAGGGCGCCGAACGGATGTCTGCAGCAGCGATACAAGAGGCCGTGCAGGGCAAAATCTGGTCGAGTTGAGTGCACTGTCGGGCATCCACACTCAGACGGCCTTGAGATTGGACCCAGGGGCACCGCCAGGCGAAGCTGACGCGGCTACGCGCGTGAACGGATCACGAGGCCGATCACGACTGCGATCAAACCCAGCGGCGCAAAGATCAGCGTGGAGAAGAAGCCCACGGGTACCCACCCGCCATCGGACCCCTGGCTCGGATTGATGGCCTCCGCCAGCATGGCTACCGCCATGGGCCCTGCCGCCAGCAGAACGCCGAACACGATTAAGGAGCTGCCAGGCTTCATCGGAGTGTTTGACGCTCTCTATACTAGGAATCGATGAGCGTCTATCTCGCCCTCCTTGCGCTCGCCGGATGCCAGAGCGGGGGCGCCTGGCAGCCCTTCAGCCCCAACGGCGCCGTGCTCGGCGTGAAGCTGCCGGCGGCTGAAAGGGCCGCTCTCTACAAGGCTTGCGATCGACTGGTGCCGGTTCTTAAGCAGCTCGTGCCTGCCAACAACGGCATGGACCTGGTGCCTCAGCGAAACCTGTGGACGACGAAAGACTTGGACTCCCGAGTGCCATCGATCGGCATGACTGTGCGGATGTTCACCGGCCCCTTGAGCGGCGAGGCCACGAGCTTGAATGTCGTGTCGAACAGCATCCGCTACTTGACCGGCGGGCCCATCTACCACGGCGTGAACAACGGTCTCACGGTTTTTCGACTTCCTGCAGAGATACCGGGCGCAAAGGGCGCCAAGGCCTTCGAGGGCAACTTTGGCCGCGCGTTCGTGCTGATCACGCCGACTGGAGTGGAGCCGTTCAAGGCGGTGAGTCGCCGGAGAGCCCTCTGGTGTGCCAAGAGGCTCATCTTACAAAAGACGCAGGATAAGCATCCGGCCCAGGCGGACTACTACAAAAAGATGCTTGCTCGAGTGGAGGCCGAGGAAGCGGCCATGAGCGAGGAAGACCTGCGCAAGCCGGCCTTTATCGGTATCGGCGAGACGTTCACGGGCTGGGATGGCCTACTCGACGGGGAACAGCCGCACCGTCGCCGGCCAGTGCCGCTGGTCGAGATCAACCCGGCCCTGTACAAGCCGCCTCTGAAGGGCACCCAGTTTCGCACCCTGGTCGTCACGCTGCCGCTGCGCAGCGTCGGCAATGGCCACGAGATCCAGCACTGCCGCCGAATGATCACCGAGTTCGACTGGTCGCAGTTCCGCAAACTGCTGGAGTAGCGTAAACCTTGGCGGTTAGAGCCGCGCGCCACGAAGGAGCATCTGGCAAACGGCAGCGGCCCGCTC
>DATLGQ010000031.1:0-4453 GCA_035540435.1 Fimbriimonadaceae bacterium | reverse complement strand
TGTCCGGGTGGCTGCTCAGGAACTCGGGAGCCCGGCCACCTCCGGCAGCTTGGTCGAGAATCCGGAACACGTCCGCCATGCCCATCGGGTTGTAACCGGCGCGGATCATCATGTCCATGCCCCGCTCGTCGGCTTCGGTCTCGTGCCGCCTCGAATAGGGCAGCGTGAAAACGAGGGTGTCGGCCACACCGGCAATGTCGAATGCGGTGCGGTTCGCCCGCAGCAGGGTCAGCAGGACGCCGATCCCGAGCTGGCGCTTCTGGTTGTCGTTGTAGGCGCTGGCCCAGTGCTCGTTCCGGATGTGCATGATCTCGTGAGCCAAGATGCCCGCGAGTTGGTCTTCGGTCTGAAGTCGGTCGAGCAGCCCGGTGTAGAAGTAAATCGGACCACCGGGGAGCGCGAACGCGTTGATCTGCTTGTTGTCGATCACGTCGAACGTGTACTCCCATGGCTCGTCCCGTGGGTTCGGGCTGACCGTCGAGAGCAATCGATCCGCGACGCGCCGTAAGGTCTGGACCCGAGGGTCGTGCGAGGGCAGGACGCGCTCCTTTTGACGGACCTGTTGCGACGCCTGGCGGCCCAGCTTGATCTGGTCGGCCTTGCCCGGTTTGAATTGCGCCTCAGCCGGCAGCGCCGTGCCCAAGGTCAGCGCAAGCCCGGCCGTCAGCATAAGTCCGATTCTCATGTTCATTAAAGACGCGTCGCTGGAACGTGCCGTTTCCCCCGGCAAGTCCCCTCAACTGGGGACGCGTCGGTAAACTCCCCATATGCCCCTCTCCTCCGATCAGGTTCTGGATGCGCTGCGCCAGGTGGTGGATCCCGATCTGCGCCGCGACATCGTGAGCCTGGGCTTCGTGAAGGACCTGGAGATCGACGGCGGACATATCCGGTTCAAGGTCGAGCTCACCACGCCGGCGTGTCCCGTGAAGGACGAGCTCGAGCGGCAGGCGCACGATGTGGTGGCGGCCCTCCCCGGCGCCGAGTCGGTCAAGGTCGAGATGACCGCGCAGGTGCGCGAGCGGGCGGGTCCTCGCGACGACCTCATCCCGGGAGTCAAGCATGCGATCGCCATCGCCTCGGGAAAGGGCGGAGTCGGCAAGAGCACGGTCACGGTGAACCTAGCGGTGGCGCTGGCTCGCGACGGGGCCACGGTCGGCCTTTTGGATGCGGATGTCTACGGACCCAGTGTTCCGCTCATGATCGGAGCGACCGAAAGGCCCGTCACTCGCGGCAACAAGATCGTGCCGATCGAGAAGTACGGTATCCACATGATGTCCCTGGGCTCGTTACTGGAGGAGGGGCAGGCGGTGCTCTGGCGGGGGCCGATGGTCGCGGGAACCGTGAAGCAGCTCCTGGAGGACGTCGAGTGGGGTGATCTGGATTACCTGCTGGTCGACCTGCCGCCCGGCACTGGCGATGCGCCTATGTCTTTGGCCCAGCTGGCCCCGCTGACGGGCGTTGTGATCGTCGCGACCCCGCAACACGTGGCCGCCAACATCGCGGGCAAGTCGGTGGCGTTGTTCCGGCGGCTAAACACGCCCGTCATGGGCGTGGTGGAGAACATGGCCGGCTTCGCCTGCCCCCACTGCGGTGAGACGAGCCGAATTTTCGCCGGTTTGTCGGGTGCGGATCTGGCGAGCCAGTTCGGGGTGCCGTTCCTCGGATCGATTCCCTTGGATCCGGCCGTGAGCGCGGCCTCTGACGAGGGGGTGCCGGCCATCTTGGCCCATCCCGACCGAGCCCCAAGCCTGGCCTTTCGCGACATCGCCCGGCAGTTGGCGGCCCAGGCGAGCATTTTGGCGATGAGCCGCAGCGCGGTCGGCGTTTAGAGCTACAGGTCCTCGCCCAAGCCCGGGCCGTAGAACGCCTTCACGAACGCCTGGTACTCCGGCTTCTCCGTGATCGGACGCCACCACCATTCGTTGTCCCGATACCAGCGCACCGTCGCCTGCAGGTGCTCGTCGAAGGCGCGCGAAGGCTTCCAGCCTAAAGCCTCGACCTTCGAAGTCGACATCGAATAGCGGGCGTCATGGGCGCCCTTGCGCGGGTCGGGGATCTTCTTGATCAATGATTCGTCACGCCCCGTCTCGGCCAGCAGCAGCCGCACGGTGTCGATGTTCCGGCGCTCGTTCTTGTCGCCGATGTTGTAAGCATGGCCCAGCTCGCCTTTCTGAAGCACCGCGTCGATGCCCTCGCAGTGGTCCATGACGTGGATGAACTCTCGCACCTGGTGCCCTTCGCCGTAGAGCGGGACCTTCTTGCCCTCCAGCAGCCGCACCGTGAAGAAGGAGATCAGCTTCTCCGGATATTGATACGGGCCGTAGTTGTTGCCGCCACGGGTCCACACGACCGGGGTCTTGAACGACACCCAGTGGGCCCGGCACTGGAGGTCGCCGCCGGCCTTGGAGGCGCTGTAGGGGGTATTCGGCTCCAGCGGGCTCTCTTCGGTGAAGTGACCCTGGTCGACGCTGCCGTACACCTCATCGGTCGAGACGTGCAACATGCGCTCCAGGCCGAACTTGCGGGTCGCCTCCAGGAGCACATGAACGCCGAAGGTATTGGTCTGGATGAACCCGCCGCTCGCCATAAGTGAGCGGTCGTTGTGGCTCTCGGCGGCGAAGTTGACGAGGTGGGTGATCTTCTGCGCCTCCAGAATCCCCTCCACCACCTTGCGGTCCTGAATAAGCCCGGGGTAGAAGCGGAAGCGCGGATTGTCCCACACATCTCGCAACGTCGAAAGGTTGCCGGCGTAGGTCAGCGCATCCAGCACACAAATCTTCGCGTTCGGGTAGCGAGTTAGCGCCAGCCGCACGTAGTGAGAACCGATGAAACCGGCTCCGCCGGTAATGAGCATGTTCATCCTTGACCCCTAGTTTGGCTCCTCGGGCCCCCCATGGTCGCCGGGCGAGTCAAGAACCGTGCCATCGACTCGCTCATCGGACATGCCGGCAAAGTGATCGCAGGCGATGTCGCGGAAATCCGATCGGGGCTAGGGCTCCATCTTGAAGCGGGTTTCGGCGAGGTCCTCGTGCCGAATCTCATCGACCGGCTCCTTCTTGCCCCAGCCCGCATAGAGCTGATCAGGGAAGTTCATCACGAACGCGTCCAACTCGCCCACGTTTCGGTAGGCATGGACGACCCCGGGGGGCACGATGGCCAGTACCGGGTTGGCCTCGCCCACCTCGTGCACCTCCTGCCGCTCCTCGTGGCCCGCCCGATTCTCCCAAAGATAGAGCTTGTAAGAGCCGGAGAGGAAGGCGAATCCGTCGGTCTGATGCACATGCTCGTGGGGTCCCCGCGCGACGCCCGGGTGGGTTACGCTGAGGTAGCTCATGACGGGCCGGAAGCCCTCAGGAAGCTCGTCATGGCGGAAAAGTTCCATGAGCCAGCCTCGAGAGTCGCTAAACTTCTTGAGGGGAACGAGGACGACACCGGGAATGCGCGACATGCTGAGGACTCACGGCAAGAAGCCTGCCAATCATAGCACGGGTGAGTCGCGCTGAACTTGCCATCACGGGTCGTGGTCGTCAACGACTTCGCGCACGTGCAGGGCGGGGCGGCCAGGGTCGCCATCGACACGGCGATCGGCCTCGCCTCACGCATCCGCGAAGTCGTCTTTTTGGCCGGATGCGGACCGGCCGATTCACGCATGGCGGAGGCCGGCGTGCAGGTGGAAGTTCTCGATCTGGTCCCGGCGAACCGCGATCCTTCCAAGCTTCGGGGTTTGCGCCGGGGGCTTTGGGACCGCTCCGTCGCGCGGGCCGTCGAGGCGCTTCTGCCTGATCCGGCGAACAGCCTCGTGCACTTCCACACCTTTACGGACTGCCTGACGGCCTCAGCCCCATGGGCCGCGGAGCGATCCGGCGCCGCGGTCCTCTACACCTTGCACGACTACAACTTCGGCTGTCCCTACGGGGGTTTCTACAACTACACCCTTCATCGGCCGTGCGGGCGCGTCGGCCTGTCGATGCGCTGTCTCGGAACGAACTGCAACCGCGGCCAACTGGCCAATCGACTTTGGCGTCTGGGGAGGCTGCAAACGCAACGGTTGCGCGGAGTGCCATCTCCTACGAGCGGCTTCGTTTTCATTTCCAGCTTCCAGCGGCGGCGTCTCGAGCCTTACCTTCCACCAGAATCGCCACGGTTCGAGCTCTCCAACCCGGTGAGCATCGAGCGCTCGGATCCTTCTGATCCGGGAGCAACCGACATCTTCACTTTTGTCGGCAGGCTGACCCCCGAGAAGGGGCCGGTGGACTTTGCGAACGCGGCGCGAGAAGCGCGTGTCAGGGCTCGTTTTGTGGGCGATGGCCCGCTGGCCGAGCATGTGAGGGAGGCCAGTCCAGAGGGGGAGATGGCGGGATGGCAACACGAGGACGAAGTGCAGCGGTTGATGCGAGCCTCGCGCGCTATCGTGATGCCCTCACGATGGTTCGAGGGTCAGCCGCTCGTGGCG
>DATLGQ010000030.1:0-9736 GCA_035540435.1 Fimbriimonadaceae bacterium | reverse complement strand
GCGGTAGCCCTGGCCGCCGAGGGGGCCCGGGTTGCCGTCGGATACCGGGGAAACAAGGACGGCGCCCGCGAGACCGCGGGCTTGTGCGAGGGCTCGATGGAGTTCAACATCGATGTCTCCAGCACCCAAAGCGTGGCCGGTGCCTTTGACGAGATCGAGCAGGAGATGGGCCCGGTCGAGATCCTGGTCAACAACGCCGGCATCACCAAGGACGGGCTGCTCATGCGGATGAGCGAGGCCGCCTGGGATGAGGTTTTGGACGTGACGCTGAAGGGCGCCTTCCGCTGCACCAAGCGGGCACTTCCCGGCATGCTGAAGGCTCGCTGGGGCCGGGTGATCAGCATCGGCTCGGTGGTCGGCACCACCGGTAACCCCGGGCAGGCCAACTACGCAGCCGCCAAAGCAGGTCTGGTGGGGTTCTCCAAGGCACTGGCGCTGGAGGTGGCGGCCAAGGGCATCACCGTCAACGTCGTCGCCCCCGGGCTGGTGGAAACCGGGTTCATCGCCAAGCTCCCTCAGGCGGCCCACGATGCGCTGATGAGCCGGGTTCCCATGGGCCGGTCGGCCTCGGCAGACGAGGCGGCGGAGGCCGTAAGGTTCTGTGCCAGGGCAAGCTACCTGACCGGGCAGGTCGTCGGAATCAACGGCGGAATCATTTAGGTCCGGCTGCAGCGGGTAGATTCATTCAAAACTAAGGAGAAGTTGACATGGCTACTAGAGACGAAGTTGTGACCTCATTGAAGGAAACCCTGGTCGACCGGCTGAAGGTGGATGCGGCAACCATCACCGAGGACGCCAACCTGTTCGAGGACCTGGGCCTGGACTCCATCGACCTGATGACCGTGGTCATGGCGGTTGAGGAGAAGTTCGCAATCGAAGTTTCCGACGAGGAGCTGGAGGATGTGACCACCCTGGGTCAGGCGGCCGACCTGCTCTCGGCGAAGGTAGGTACCAATGCCTAGCAAGCGCCGAATAGCGGTAACCGGCATTGGGCCGGTTACCCCCGTGGGTATTGGAATCGACCCCTTCTGGGACTCCATTCGAGCGGGCCGCTCCGGCGCCGGACACGTAACCCAGTTCGACACCACCGGCTTTGCGGTCAACATCGCCGCCGAGGTGAAGGACTTCAACATCGCAGACTTCATCGAGCCCCGCCGTTCCCGGCGCATGGAGCTGTTCACGCAGTTCGCCTTCGCAGCCTCCAAGATGGCCCTGGAGCACGCCGGCCTGAACCCGTCCGACCCCGACCCGGTCCGGGTCGGAGTGGTGATCGGCTCCGGCGTCGGCGGGCTGCGGCTGATCGAGGACGACACCATGAACCTCAACACAAAGGGTCCCCGCTCGGTCGCACCCGATCTGATCGCCCGGATGATGGCCAACTCGGCCTCGGGTGCGGTTGCCATCGAGTTCGGCTTCCAGGGTCCCAACGAGGCGACTGTCACCGCCTGCGCGGCCAGCGGCAACGCCATGGCCCGCGCGATCGACCATATCCGCAACGGCAACGCCGACATAGTGGTGACCGGGGGAACCGAGACGCCCATCACCCCGCTGGGGCTGGCGGCCTTTTGCGCCGCCCGGGCGCTGTCCAAGCGCAACGACGATCCCGAGCACGCCTCCCGCCCGTTCGACGCCAACCGGGACGGTTTCCTGCTGGCCGAGGGCTCCACGGTGCTGGTGTTCGAGGCTTGGGACGTCGCCGAGGCTCGGGGGGCCAATATCCTTGCCGAGGTACTGGGCTACGGCTTGTCGGCCGACGCCCACCACCTGGTTATGCCGCAGCCCGAGGGGGTCGGCGCCGCCGCCTGCATGCACATGGCCCTGGCCGACGCCCAGCTGACTCCCGGCGATGTCGGATACATCTCCGCCCACGGCACCGCCACCTCGCTGGGCGATGCGGCCGAGACCAAGGCAATCCGCAAGGTTTTCGGCGACTCCCCTCCCCCGACGTCTTCCACCAAGTCGATGACCGGGCACCTGCTGGGTGCCGCCGGCTCAACCGCAGCCGCCGCCACGATCATGGCCCTGGTGGATCAGACGCTGCCGCCCACCACCAACTACGAGACCCCCGACCCGGCCTGCGACCTGGACGTCGTACCCAACCAGGCCCGGCCCGCCAAGCTGGAGGCCGCAATCATCAACACCTTCGGGTTCGGTGGCCACAACGCCACGATAGCCTTCGGCAAAGCCTAGATCCCAGCCCCCCGGCCGATGATCAGACTGGGCGTCGACATCGTCGACATTGCGCGCCTGGAGGACCGGATGAGCCGATGGCCGCGCCTGGCGGACCGGCTGTTCACGCCCGGCGAGCGGGACTACTGCCTTTCCAAGGCGCACCCGGCCCAGCATTTCGCCGCCCGGGTAGCAGCCAAGGAGGCCACCTTCAAGGCCCTGGGAACCGGGTGGCCCGGGGTGAGCTGGACCGACGTCGAGGTGGTGGCAACCGGCAACCGGGGCAAGCCCACGCTCAGGCTTACCGGCAAGGCGGCGCACCTGGCCGGGCCCTGCGAGCCGCTGGTTTCGATGGCACACGACGCGGGGGTGGCGATAGCCGAGGTCCTGCTGGTGGACCGTCTCGGGGACCCGGTTGAGCGCCCATCACCCAAGAATTCATCGTGACTGACCTTCACCCAACCGGACGGGGCTGAGTAAGCCGGACTCCGAAGTTCCCGGACTGACTCCCTCCCGAATTCGTCTTCTTTGAGGTCTTGCTCATCCGGATCTTCCAGGAGCCCATACTCGAAACCACAGCCACAACCCTCCCAGGCTCCGACGTACGCCAAAAACGGCTTGTGGAGCTTTTCGTGAATGCTTGCGTCGGAACTGTCGACGTCGTGAATAGACAAACGGGTCACTCCCTCGACGTATTCAATACGCGGAAGCGGCCGGTCGGTAGCTACAAAGAGCGCTAGGCACACGTCACTGAATCTCCGTCGGCATAACGTCTTGGCGCTTCGCCTGCAGTTCGTCGTAGAGCAGTCTCATCCTGTCGAGCTGCCAGAGTTGGGAGAAGACTACGAGGGTCGCGCCGTACACGGTGGGCCAGACGTCCAGTGCCCAGAGGCCCCAGCGATGAAGAGGAAGCCGGCGAGACCCGCAGCGATCAGCCATCTCATCATGGTGCGATAGACCGCAGGAGCCCGGTCGCGCTGAGTCAACCAAATCTGCTCACCGTAGACCGCCTTAGAGACCCAGGCAGTGGGCTCGACCACCGGGCGGAACGCCACGGGGTTGATGATGAGCCAAACCACTACCACAGCCACGGGTACCAGCGCCCACCGGCCGAGCCAGACCCGACTCCACACAGCGAGGATCATCGCAGGAATCGCCGCAAACCTCGTCCAGACGCTCCAAGGATTCGCGTGACGACGCCAAAAGTAGTCGTTCAAAGTTCAGCCCTCCGCGGATGCGATCGGTTGGCCGGCGCCCGGCAAGAAGCGTCCGACGGTCTAACGACTCGGGCGCTCACCCGCCGGAGCTCGCGCAGCGAGCGAACGATCGGGTGCAGCGCCGAGTTGGGCGACAGCGTGACGGGATGGTTCAGGTTCGGCTCGTCCTCTCTGCGAGTAGCTCGTCCACGGCGTACGGATCATCGATGTTCAGCCAAGCCTCGCTGATCTTGCCGTCCCGCACGTGCATGACACAGGCGACGTTCCAGCGAGCGCTGCGCCCGTCGGCGCGTCTAGCCTCAACCGACAGCAGCTGGATTGTGTGGTCGTCGCCAGCCACGACGTCATGCAACGTTCGGGTGAGCGATCCCTCTTCACCGAGCAGCTCACCAAACTTGCGTCCCCACTCCCGAATCGCGTCCTTTCCACGGTGAGTCCCCGACAACGCGTTGCGGCCTGGGTAGTGGAGGACCGTGTCGTCGGTGTAGTGGTCAAGCATCCCCTCGAAATCTCCTCGAAGGGCAGCCTCCATTTCGCTTCTCGCAAGCTCCTCATTCGGGTGCGCCATCTTTGACCTCTCAGCCCTATCCCCTCAGCCCGCCGCCGAAGGAGGTCGGCTGCATTCGCTAGTTATGCCTCCGGACGTCCCGAGCACGGCGTTGCCATACGGATGGGCTGCGACGGCCATGAAAACATCCGAGCACGACCACCCCTTCGAGTTCGATGACGTAAAAGAGCGCATAAGGAAAAGTTCGCAGGAGAACCCGACGCATTTGCCTATGAATGGGCGGATAGGCCTCTGGATTGCTCGCGATGAGTCTGGTGGCCGCGGTGACTGATTCGAGGAATCGTTGCCCGAGTCCGGGTTGAGCTTCTTCGTACCAGTCAAATGCTGTCTCGATATCTCGGGTGGCGGCTGGCGTAACCCGTACGGTCGAGCTCAATTCCGATTGCGGATCCTCTCTAGAACCGACGATAGAGGTTCCGCTGAAGCGGGATCGGATCGGTGCTCATTCAGGCGCCGGTCGAGCTCCTCCCGTTGATCGTCGGTGAGCGGGAGAGATTCGGGATTTTCACGAATGCTCTCCCAGAGGTCATCGACCAAGCGGAGGCGCTCCTCCACGGATAGATTCAGTAGGTCCTCAGGTAGGGCACTCATATTTCCATGATGAACCTGATTCGATGCTGCCACAAGCCCATCAGGTAGGCATAACGGATTGGCGGTTGAGCCGCCGACGAAGGCGGTCGGTTGCAGCCGGTTGTTATACGGCGGTTCACCGTGAACACTCCGCTCCTGTTTGGAAGAACCGGCTGACGTAGTCCTTTGACCGAGCTGGCTAGACCGCATAAGGGAGAAGATCTCCGAGCCCCCCACAATCTCACCTAATGCAAGGTGGTAGGCGTCGGCTTCCCCCAAATATTGCGTTTCTCCTCCAAGGTCCGCCGCATAGTTCTCGGCCTCTGCGTCGGCTTTCGAAATCGCCTCATCAAAAGACTCGGCTCTGACGAGCACGATTCTCTCCTCAAAGAGCATCCGAGCGCCATCATCAACAACCCCATGGCTGAAGATGCAGCGTAAGCCGTACCACGGCTCATGTTCGAAGTTCATTTCGCCGTATAACGGATCGCGGGATCAGCCGCCACTCGCGAAGCCAGTGGCCGGTTGCATCCGCAGTTTGCCGTTCCGGCAATGGCAGCAAGCTGCGGTAGCCGCCTCAGACATAGGGCTCGGCCGTCCTTCGGGCGCTCGGCGGGAAACCCGCCAGTTCGATGCCAGCACAACTTCACTTCTGCGTGACGATATCCACTGATATCTCGACCGCTGGAGTCGTTCCTCGGTTCTCCAGCCAGTGCAGGGTGTTGCGATCCTCGGGCCAGCCCACCCCCGGGCCATAATCGGTGGCGACGCCGTCTCGGTGGTCGGTGATCGTTCCTTGCAGGACGTAGACCATGCCTGGTCTGCCCTTGTGGTCGTGAAGCGGGCCGAACACTGCTCCGGGCTCGAAGGTGAACATGCGCATCCGAAGCTGGTGCCCGCCCATGCCTTCGATCTCAGGGCCTAGATCAATCGTGGCGAGCAATTCCGACGAGACGCCCCTAGTCTCAGGTACCACCGGTTCTTTGCTCATTAGCCTCACTCATCATCGAGTTGCATCGGCCCAACGTGATGCAAGGGTCGGCCTCCGCCCGCGAAGCCGGCGGTCGGTTGCATCCGTTAGTTAGACGGTCGACCGCTCCATGGGGCTTGAGCGTCGGGCCGGAACTGGCAGCCGTGAGACTTACACTACCCATAAAGCGGGATCGCCCTCAAAAGAAATCTGCATGCTCTCGTACTGATCGGAACTGTCTTCGAGATGCATCGAGATCCCATTCTCGAACTCGAACACGACCAGACGGTCGGTCACGACGTCGCAGCGCTTGACCTCCACGTTCATGATGTCGAAGAAGCAAGGATCCGGCCATTTGCCTTCCTCCCAGCGGCCAACCAGCTCGCCGGCGCGATAAAGATTCACTGGAGACTGGACGGCAAAGTTTGCAGGCCCAAAGGTGAACTGGAGATCAAACTGCCCCACCCGTAGCTGGGTAGTGAACTGCCCGACAACTCCCGACAGATCAAGCTCCTTGGGAATCCGATACATATTTTATCCGTCTAACGGACCGCGGCATCAGCGGCGCCGGCCAGCGTAGCGCCCGGCGTCCTTTGCAAACCGTAGTTAGACGGCTGGCGCGCCGCGGACGCCCAGAGCGGAAAGTTGGACGTATGCGGCTTGTGCTCGCTCAAGCAGATCATCGTAAGTCAGAATCTCAATTTGCGGATATTGGCTGCGGAGCAGTTCCTGGTACTCACGTTGTCGCGGCCGGCTCCTAGGAAGCCTTGGCTGCTTCTGCTGATGATGACTGTCGCCGAACAGGCCGTTGAGATCCCGGGAAACTCTGCGCGGATGATGTCGTAGTGGTTAGCAACGTACGCGCGCCACTCTGCGATCTGGAATGTCGCCTGAGTCACCTCGGCTCTTGGCTGGCCCTGAACTGTTGCTACCCGCTTGCCTGGACGCTCAAGCTCCACAAGCCTGTACCGGCGCCCGGGGAACCTGATGATGAAGTCGGGCTCTACGTACGTCTTACCGAGCGGTGATTCCTTATCAGGATAGCGAAACCGGGGCTTCGACACAGCTTCCCCGTACACGTCGAGCAGAATCGGGTTCGCCGTCAGGTAGTCGTGGACGGCGTCCTCGAGCACGTCTTGAGAGTGAAGCAGTTCCTTAAGACCGTCAATGGCAACGCGGAGGCCCGACAGCCGATCGAGGTATTGCTCAATCCATCGGATGCGACCGAACGACAGTGTTCCCCCGCCGCCCGTCGGCAACGAGAAGGCGTTCGCAAAGTCGCGCCGGACATCGGCCTGGACGCGTGTACCTATCGCCCGAAGATCCCAGGCCGCCTCGTCCAAGTGGACCGTAATCTCGAGGTAGTTCACGAAGCGACGGGCGTGTCGATCCGCGGGGAAGAAACCGATATCTCGAACAATGTGAGGCGTCCAGAAGTCGGAGTCCCGGTCCGGAAGATGAACGTCAACGCAAATCCCGAACGCTCCGAACGTCAATCTCTGAACTAGTTCGTCAATCGACAGATCAAGGGTGTCAACTCGGACAGCGACATCTTCGCTCTCAACAGAGGCGTGCGCGACTGCTTCTGGGAGATCGCCTTGCCAAACGACGTCTGGTATGCCGTCCTTCGCCACGAGGCGATAGATGCCGATCGGCTTGCCCCAGAGTCCCCTGGCCTTGAGTGCCTGCACGACCTCAGGTGGCGTTCGGCCGTCGGCAAAGTCCGGCATCATCGCTGGACCACCCGCGATCCACCACTGGTGATCGGGCTCGGACGACGATTCGAGGATCGCGACGCCGTCTCTCGCAATGAAGGAGGCAAGGGGAGCCGAAGCAATGTATGGGGAGATCGAGAGCCGCGGGTAACCTCCGCCGCTCGGTGGGGAGGCCGTGAGACGGTCGTACTCTTCGCGGTACGCACCGATATAGCGAGCGATATACGCTGCGAGCAAGCGCGCTGTCAACACAAAGTCACTCCAGTGGACCGTCTAACGGATCGGCGGCTCACCCGCCGAAGGTCGGGTGCAGCCGCCTGTTATACGGCTAATGCTCGTCCTGCACCTCGACTATGCGTGGCCGACTTCAGCCAAGGGCCCGCGCTCAGGATGGAGGGTGTACAAGACGTCGTAAATCTCGCGGCGGACATCTATCGCTTCATAAGCCTGGGGAATCGTCTGAGCAAGCTCGGACGCTCTGAAGCTCGATAGCGCCTCGTCGCTCTCAAAGAAATAGATGCCGCACACATCCCCGGTTGCCTCGTCGCGACCGTAGACCTTCTGCACGAGTCCTGGGACGCTCTCGAAGCGGGGCCGTCTTTCGAGTAGTCGTCGCTCGAACTCACCCCGCTCAAGCTCCGACTTGATACGCACAAAAAGAATTGCCGCCATCGTCAATCACCTCCTGACCTTAATGTATCGGACTGATCAAGGTGGACATGTCCGTATAACGGACCGCGGCATCAGCGGCACCGGCCGGCGAAGCGCCCGTGTCCGTTGCATCCGCAGTTAGGCCGTGCCCCCATAAGGTCCTCCTGGCCCGCCAAAAATGTCCTCGACCAAAGATCTGGCGGTAAGTTGCCCCGTATCCGGAACTGGAATGTTCACGTCATCAACCAACTGGTTGTCTTGATAAATCTTCAAGGTTGAGCCCGCCCAGCCGTAGACACAAAGCGTCTCACCGTCGTCTATCACCTCAAGATGACCCTGAATTTCCGAAAGTGCTTTGAGATGTATCAAAGAGTTGGCTGGAATGGTGTGCTGAAAGCCCCACGGCTCAATCCAAATTTTCAAAGGCTCAGGGCTATCGTTGCGCACAATTTCTTCGGAGTGAAACATCAATCGGCCTAACGGACCGGCGTTTCAGCCGCCGACGAAGGAGGTCGGCTGCAAGCGCCAGTTATACGGCGGGCCAACGGCCTGCACTTAAACGTCTGCGGCTCTATTTGCCAGAGTAGCGCTTCCTGTCTCGTCTCTTTTTCCACTTTCTAAGGCTCGCTTCCAAGAAATTCTCGTCGTATCTGTATGCATAAAGGTGAACCAGCAAGGCGAGAACCACTGCAATCACAACAGCAATTCCCTCCAGTAAGCTGCGTGCGCTGCTTATCCCCCATACCGTGTAACCAACAGCTATGGGCACAAAGAGTAGGCTCATCGCCTTGTCGAACCAATTACTGCCTCTCCTATCCCCAGCTAAGGGCATAAGCGCTGGTTACTTCGCCTAAGGTCCGTATAACGGAACGGCGTTTCAGCCGCCGACGAAGGAGGTCGGCTGCAAGCGCAAGTTATGCCGCACACGGTGCCCGCCTAATGCCCGAGTTGGTTGAAGAATATGTAAATGCCGTTGACGACTCCGGCAAACGCAAAGAAAAGCCAAATAGCTATGAAGACCTTTTCGACAGCGTAGAATGTTTGGCGCCTTTTTTCGGACGCGCCCGCAAATACTATCGGGTACACGCGTCGGCCCAGGAACCAGTAGATAGCCAGTGCCGCCACCATCACAATGCTGCCAACAACTGGATTTACATCGGCAGGCTGCTTTAATGCGAGATAGGAGAGCGCCCTTACCACTATTACCTCAGTCGGCATAACTATCGATTCGCGGGGTCTTGATTGCATGCCAGCGGTTCATAACGTCCCCAGGTAGGCGGAAGCGGGGCTGTTATGCGGCGACCGATCCGATGATCTTGTGATCAGCCGACTGCGCTCAGCGTTCATTTGACTAGTGTAGCGCCCGGACGGGCTCATATCCCAAAACCATCCAGGGGACTCTTGACGCCGTGTCCGCCCCGGTTCAGGACGTGGGTGTAGATCTGTGTGGTCTTCACGTTCGCGTGACCCAGCAGCTCCTGAATTGTTCGCATGTCATAGCCGGCCTCCAGCAGGTGGGTGGCAAAAGAGTGTCGCAGGGTGTGGGGAGTGGCGTGCTTTGCAATCTTTGCCCTCTGGCAGGCGGCGTGGACTGCCTTTTGTACAACCGAGGGGTCCAGGTGATATCGATACTTGATGCCGTCGTTGCGGTCGGTGAAGTAGCTGGAAGCAGGGAAGACCCACTGCCATCCCCACTCGCGTTCGGCGTTGTGGTACTTGCGATGCAATGCAAAAGGTAGGGGCACTCGTCCCAATCCCATCGCCAGGTCTTTCCGGTGGACGTTCTTCGCTCTAAGCAAGTGGATTTGGAGGGGCTCGACTGCAGTCTCCGGCAGCATCGTTACCCGGTCCTTCTTGCCCTTCGCGCGCTTGGTGG
>DATLGQ010000029.1:0-1602 GCA_035540435.1 Fimbriimonadaceae bacterium | reverse complement strand
CCATGACCTCGTGGTTGCCGCGCCGTGAGCCGTAGGAGTTGAAGAGGTGGGGCCGCACGCCCTTCTCGGTGAGGTACTTGCCGGCGGGAGAGTTGGCCTTGATGCTGCCGGCTGGCGAGATGTGGTCGGTGGTGATGCTATCGCCCAGCACCGCCAGGACCTTCATCCCCCTGAGCTCGGACACGGTCGCCAGGGCTTCGCGCGCCATGCCCTCGAAGTAGGGAGGGTGCTTGACGTAGGTGGATTCGGGCCAGGCGTAGGTCTCGCTGGCCGGAACCTGGATCGCCTTCCACTTCTCGTCGCCCTCGAAGATGCCCGCGTAGTTGTCCTCGAACATCTTGGAGTCGACCGACGACGCCACCGCCGAACCCACCTCGAACTGCGAAGGCCAGATGTCGCGCAGATACACGTCGTTGCCGAGCGGGTCCTTGCCCAGCGGGTCGTTCTGCAGGTCGATCTCCATCGTCCCCGCTAGCGCGTAAGCCACCACGAGCGGGGGCGACATGAGATAGTTCGCCTTCACGTCCTGGTTGATGCGGCCCTCGAAGTTGCGATTGCCGCTCAGCACGCTCGCGACGGTCAGGTCCTTCTCGGCGACGCGCTTGCTGATCGCCTCCGGCAGCGGGCCGCTGTTGCCGATGCAGGTCGTGCAGCCGTATCCCACGACGTGGAATCCGAGCTTCTCCAGGTAGGCCAGGAGCCCGCTCTTCTTGTAGTATTCGGTGACGACGCGGGATCCGGGAGCGAGGGAAGTCTTCACCCATGGCTTGGCCATAAGCCCCTTCTCCACCGCCTTCTTGGCAAGCAGCCCGGCCGCGATCATCACGCTGACGTTGCTGGTGTTGGTGCAGCTCGTGATGGCGGCAATGACCACCGATCCGTCGTGCACCAGCTCGGCCACCGCCTCCTCGTCCTTGGGCATGGCTTCCGTTGACACCGTCGGCTCGATGAGCGTGGCGGTGCCAGTAGCCGTGCCTCCCGCGTGTCCCGGCCCGAGTGGCTTGAGGTTGAACGACGTGTGGAACGAGTGGCTCGCCTCGCTGAGGCGGATGCGATCCTGGGGCCGCTTCGGGCCCGCCACGCTCGGCTCGACGGTCGCCATGTCCAGTTCGAGCCGATCGCTGTACTCAGCCTCGAAGGCCCCTTCCTCCCGGAAGAGCCCCTGCTCGCGCATGTACGCCTCCACGAAGTCGATATCTTCGCGCTTGCGTCCCGTCATCTGCAGATACGCCAGCGTCATGTCGTCCACCGGGAAGATGCCGCAGGTCGCGCCGTATTCGGGGGCCATGTTGGCGATGGTCGCGCGATCGCTGACCGGCATGGTGGCCAGACCGGGCCCGTAGAACTCGACGAACTTGCCGACGACTCCCTTCTTCCGCAGCATCTCGGTGACCGTCAGCACCAGGTCGGTCGCGGTGGAGCCTTCGCGTAGGGCTCCGGTCAGGCGGAAGCCCACGACCTGGGGAAGCAGCATCGACACCGGCTGGCCCAGCATCGCCGCCTCCGCCTCGATGCCGCCCACGCCCCACCCCAGCACGCCGAGGCCGTTGACCATGGGAGTGTGCGAGTCGGTGCCCACCAGCGTGTCCGGATACGCCTGCG
>DATLGQ010000028.1:0-14199 GCA_035540435.1 Fimbriimonadaceae bacterium | reverse complement strand
AGCCCCACCCTGGAGGGAGCGAATCATTGGCTACCAAGTTGTATTCGTACCACGTGTCGTTGAACAGGATGGCAAATTCTTCCGACCACGGAGGATCGTCATCAGCCGACCTCAAGCTCGGCAGCATGCCAGCAACTGGGGGAGGGTTGTCTTCTGTACAATACTCCGTCCACCCATGAACCCCAGTGTTGAAGACAATCAGGTGGTTCCATGGGTCATGGTTCTCGAAGGTCCACATGACGTACGACTTAGGTTGCATCTCGGAGTAGGCAGTGCCGACCCATGTATCCTGCTGTGAAAAGGAAGCTGCTAGAGATAATGCGAGAGAGATGTTCAATACCATGACGTCGTTTTAGCATCATCACAGGGTTTTGTCAAGTTTAACGAGAGCGCTGACATGAGCTACCAGCTTGTGACGATCGTATAGGTGATCGTCTGGCTCTCGCCGGGAGCCAGCCTGAGCACGAACTCAGATGTGTGCGAGTCGAGCTTGGTCGAGGGCCGATTCTGGGCCGTAATGCGCCAGGTGGCCCAATGCCGCTCGAGCACGTGCACCGTCTCCGGCATCTCCTTGCGATTGCGAACCTCGATCTCGAAGGTTTCCTCCACGGTGCTCGGGCTCAACCTCCTGAAGTTGGTGCGCCTGCGATCGGCCGCGACATCGAAGCTTCGTCCGACGACCAGCGAGAGCCGCTCGTCTCGGGGCGTGTGATCGATCTGGTCCTCGCCCAGCATCTGCACCGAACCGCTCTTGTCGCGTTGATAAACCTTGACCTTGCCCTTGGGCAGCGGCATGCCGAGGCCGTTCTCCTTGCTGTTCACGAACTCGACCCGCACTTGGGGCTTCAAGTTGCCAACGCCCACGACGCCCTCGTTCGGGTAGTGGTTCACGAACCCACGCATGGCGTCGAGGACCAGCTTCTTCGAATACTTGATCCCGCTGCCATCGAGGAGCGAGAGCTGCTTGATCTCCTTGTCGCGGATGGTCGCGGGCCGCTGGAGCGTGTAGAGGTGGTACTCGAAGAGCGACTCCTCCTGGAAAGCGTCCTTCTGGGCCGCCCCGCCAAAGCCGCCGCCGCCCATGCCTCCTCGGTTCATCTGGGGCATGATCCGCTGAACATCACCGGCGAGCAGCTTGAGTCGAGCTTCGCGGAAGGTGGCGCCGCTCTGGTTGTTCATGGTGACCCATCCCTTGAGCTGAGCGGTTGCCAGCTCGTCGATCGTCAGCACGTAATCGGCGTTCCAGGTGACGCCCTGTGTCAGGTAGCTCAGTTCGACGGTGTTGGAGCCCGCCCGACTGGCTACCAGATCCCACATCAGGGTGGGGCGGCTGATCAGGCCCTCCGGCAACGTCGAAACCTCAATCTCGCCGGTCGGATTGAGGACGATGCGGCCGTCGTCGGTTCGGATGACCATGCCGTTGTAGGTCATGACGGAGCGGTCCCTGGCGAGGCCGCCACCCCAGTCCTGGCCGCCAGTCTGTCCGACAACCGCCGTGGGGGAGCTGATGAGGGTGCCGGTGAGGGTTTCCTTGGCGCCGTTGGGCAGCACCCGAATGAAGCGAACCTGTGAGCCCACGGCCTTGTTCAGGATCGCCAGAGGGCTGATCAAGTCGTACTGGTAGTTCTGCTCGAGCACCTGGATCGACGCGGGATCGGCGAGGCTGCGGATGCCGACGCTGCTCGGTTCGATCATGGCGGCCACGTTCTCGACCGCAACCTGCTGGCGGCCTTGCCTGAGGCTAAGCTCACGGGTCTCCTTCACCAGCGCGAAGCCTTGGTTGTAGACGGTGACCTCATTGAAGCTGGGCGCCTGTTGCGCGGCAGCCACCGCGAACGCGATGTTCAGAAACATGATTGTCCTCCTTGTCCATGAGCTAGACGCGTCTCGCGCGGAGCCGTCTTCATCTTGTGTGCCGGGTGATGCACTCTTGCGAGATCGAAGAGTGATGAGTGGGTTCGGTCAGCCACCCAGGACCGCAACCGCCTGCCCTTCCGGGGACGCCGCACCGGTACACTCTGGGGGCGAATGGACAGCACCGAGGGCCTCATCCGCGCCGTACAGCTTGCGACCCGGAAGCTGGCGAGCAACGGCAACTTCGACGTGCTGCTGGCCGACGTGCTGTCGATCTGCGTGGAGGCCGTCGACTCCTGGGGTGGCACGATCTACCTCCACGACTCAGTGAGCAAGCGTCTCCGCTTTCAGCACGTGCTGCCCCCAGAGGTGGCCGACAAGCTTCCGGTGCGGGACATCCCCGACGACTTTGGAATGGCAGGTCGCGCCTTCCAAACTCGCCAGACCCAGATTGCGGTCATGGACGGCGGTGGTCAGCGCAGCCCCTTCGAGGAGGAAACGGGCGTGCCGGTCCGCAACATGATCGCGGTGCCCCTGATGATGGAGGACGAGCAGCCGATCGGGGTCGTGCAGCTCCTCAATAAGGATGGCGGGTTCAACTCAAACGACGTGGCGGTGCTCGACATCGTCGCCGCCGTTTCCACCATGGCCTATCTCAATTCTCAGCTCATGGCTGAGACTACCCGAGCCTCTACGCTGCTCGGGATGGGAAAGGTGGGACACGACATCGGCAACCTCGCCGCAAGCCTCTACGCCAACCTCAGCTTCTCCGATATGGCGATGGACGGTTTGAGGCGACATCTGGCGGGCGACGGACCCCACGAAATGGCGTCCATGTACGTCGAGAGCCTGGACAGCATGTTCGAGGAGCTCAAGCGGTCGGTCGATCGCATCGTCGGCTACTCGCGGCTGATCAGCGACTTGTCGGCGGGCAGGCAGCTGCGGCCAAGCATGATCCTCGCACCCCTGGCTCAGACGATCCAGACCAGCGCGGCTTATCTCGAAAGCGAGGGCCGCAACAACTTCGTCGCACTTCGTTACGAGATCGACGAGCAGGCGCCGCCGACCCTGCACGACGAGCTTTACATCTTCCGCATGGTCCAGAACCTGGTCGGCAATGCCATCAAGGCGGTGAAGGAAACGGTGCCGGAAGACTGGCAGGCGCAGTTCGACGAGGACAGTTCCGCGATCTACGGTGAAGTGCTGGTGCGCTACCTGTTCGAAGATGGAATGCACCTGATCGAGGTGAAGGACACCGGGCCAGGCATGACGAGGGAGATCGCGGATCGAATCCTCGCCGGCAACGCCCGAAGCCATTGGGACAAGGGCAGCGGCTCAGGCTGGGGCACCAAGATCGTGCTTGAACTCGCAGCGGTACACGAGGGTCAAGTATCTATTGAGAGCGAGCCGGGGCAAGGCGCGACTTTTCGCGTCCGTTTGCCGCATTCGGAAGTTCCAGCGGAAGCCAAGGGCTAGCGACCGCCGTATGACATAATGTGACCGCCCGCGCCATGACCAGGAAGAAGAAGCCGAAGCCGCTTTGGAGAAAGATCGTCGGAGGCGTGTTCTACGCGGCCTTCTGCGCGTGCGCGCTTGCGGTCGGTACCGGCTACCGCTACATCAGCGACTATCCGGCTTTCTTCAACATCATCGTGCATCAGATCCGGCCGGCGGCGCCCGAAGAGACGTTCAATAAGGACAGCCTGACCTTGCTGTTGCTGGGAGTGGACGAGGACCGCTCGCCAAGGACGAAGCAGATCCTCAAAGAGCAGGCGCGCAGCGACATGATGCTGGTCGCTCGACTCGACTTCAAGGCGAACCAGGTAACCGGCGTGTCCATCCCACGCGACACGCTTCTCGCTCTCCCCGGATATCGGACGCAGAAGATCAACGCGTATCACGCCATCGGCGGTCGCGAGCTGGCCGAGCGGGCCGTGGAGTTCCTGCTGGGTGTCGGCATCGACCGGACGGTCGTGATCGACTACAAGGCTCTCCAAGATATGGTGGACCTCGTGGGCGGCGTGGAGATCAACGTCGAGAAGCGGCTCAAGTATCACGACAACTGGGGCGATTTGCACGTGGACCTCAAGCCAGGGCTCCAGACTCTGAACGGGTATCAGGCGATGGGCTACGTCCGGATCCGCAAGAGCGACGACGACTTCCACCGTCAGGAGCGGCAAAAGCAGTTCCTGTTGGCCTTCAAGGAGGCGATGCAGAAGAACGTGCTCGTTTCGCCGCAGGTGATCCAAAAGGCTGCGGACTCCCTTGGCGGCGCGCTCACCGACGAGGAGATTGGCACCCTCTCCCACTTCGCCCGGAAGGTGGGCGGAGACAACATCCGACTCGGCGTCATACCCACCGAGCCGGCCGGTGACTTCAACCTGAGGGTCCGGGAGCGGGATCTGTACAAGACCCTCATCGAGTACCACCTCATCGGGAACCCGTCCAGCGGCTCGCGGGTCAGCTACCGATAGTGGCTGTCGGTCCGGATCGCTACGACCCGTCGGAAATCGACGAGCGTCCCAGCAACGCATATTTCTCGCGACGCGACATTCGCAATCTGGTCATCGCGTTCCTGGTGCTCCTAGCTCTGAGCTACCCGGCGTACCGCCTCCTGCTGGGCCTGAGCGAGCGACACGTGTGCGCCAAGAACTTGGGCCAGGTGTCCAAGGCGCTGGGGCTGTATCTCATCGACAACAACGACCGGTTTCCGGCCATGTTCGAGAGCGGTCCCGGCGGAGGTCCAGCAGTTCGCCCGCCGACGAACAGGCCCTTTACCTGGAACTCGGTCATCTTCGGCTACGTGAGCGACGCCGATGCGGCAGTCTACAGATGCCCGACCGCCACAAGCGCCGAGCAGGCGCTGGTCCAGCATCCCCAGACCAATGCAGTGGGCTTGGCGGTCACCTACGGCCTCTATGCTCCCTACTCGGGGTTCTCCCGCTATCTGGTGCCCAACCCCGACGGCACCATCATCATCGCCGAGACGTCGAACTTCGGTGCTCGGAACACCTTCGACCCGCTGAAGTTTCTGGACGAGAACGGGCGGCCGATCCCCTACGATGCCTTCTCGATCGGCTTCGACAACCACAACTTCTACCCCGATTCTTCCAGCCAGTTCCTGACGCGCCTGGCGTTCCCGGACTCTGCGGGCGGGGACTTCGGCGCGAACGCAGGCGTTCGCCATGGGAGCGGCACCCACGCGCTCACGGTCGCGGGGCGGCTGCTTCGCCTCGACCCGCCCGCCGCGCGCATCCGACGGACCGGCAACGAGATTCATGGGCTTTGGGCAGTGCCGCCCGTCGACACGTCCCGGGACTACAGCGGGCGCTGAGCCACCAGGGCTTCCAACCAATCGCCGCAAGCCTCGTCGTCCCCGGGTGGTGTAGCGCCGGCTTCCAGATACCAAGCCTCGCGATGCAGAGCCACCTCTCCTGGGGCGAGTTGCCGCAGCGGGCCCAGGGACTCGACCTCGAGCATGTCGTGCCGCGTGAAGGTTTCGAAGTTGCAGCCCATGTCGGGATAAGCCGCGCCTTCCTCGTAGGGGAATCGCTTCAGGAAGACATTCCCATGATTGGCATATGCGGCGTAGCCCTGCTGGATCAGAGCTCCCACCTTGATCGGCCCAGACTGAGGATCCTGCCGCAGCCGCACCACGCGTCGGCCCCACGACCAACGGGGGTCGCTCATGTCGGTGTAGCCCCACAGCACCAGCGGTCGCACCGGTAGGAGCCGATCCGCATGGGGCACGAATGGGTGCTGGGGAAACAGGCACTCTCCTCCTTCGGCCATCACGGTAAGAGCCCAGAGCGCCATTTCGACCGTCGCCGCGCCGTGATTCGAGACCCGGTGCTCGATCTTGAAGCCGTTGTGGGCGGAAAGGGGTGTCAACCTGAGCTCCTTTTGCAGCCCTCTCCGGTCCGGTTTCGATCGGAACACGTGCCACTCGGCTTCAACCTGGTGTTCCACCGGCTCGTTCTCAGGCACATAGGTCAGCTCCGGCACCTCGGGCGCCACCCAAAGGCGGTGCCCACCATAGCCGCGGTACTCGTCTCCGCCCGTCCGTCCGGCGTCTTTCGGGCTCTGATAGAACTCGTTCGGGCCATCGATCAAGCCGTAGCGGATCACCCGCGGCCCCACGTCCAGCGTCACCAGCGCCTCCGCCTTGCCGCTCACGAGCCGGAGGCACCTGTCCCAGCCGCCGAAAGGGATGACATCCATGAGCCCGGTTTACCCTCGGAGCGGGCATAATATCGCGTGCCTATTTGGGGGGTGGTCAATCAAAAGGGCGGCGTCGGGAAGACCACCACCGCGGTGAACCTCGCCGCCGGTCTGGCTCTCAAGGGCCAGCGCACGCTCCTCGTCGACTGCGATCCTCAAGGCAACGCCACGACCGGCCTTGGAATCGACAAGCAGAGAGCCGAGGTGACGCTGTACGAGGTGCTGGTGGAGGCTGTCGACCGGCCCGACTCGGACGGCATCGCGGAGAAGGCGATCGTGGAGGTAACCGACCGGCTTCATGCGATCCCAGCCACGTTGGACCTGGCGGGCGCGGAGCCGGTGCTACTGAATGCGGTGGGCAAGGAGCTCATTCTGCGAGACGCGCTCGAACCCATTCGAGATCGTTACGACTGGATCGTCCTGGACGCTCCGCCTTCTTTGGGGCTGCTCACGATCAACATTTTGTCGGCGGCGGATGAGGTACTCGTGCCGATGCAGTGCGAGTTCTACGCGCTCGAGGGGCTCAGTCAGCTTCTGCGCACGATCGAGGTGGTGCGTCGGCGCGTCAATCCCAGCCTGAAGGTCGGGCGTGTGCTGCTGACCATGCACGACCCCCGCAACCGCCTGACTCAGCAGGTGTCGCAGGAAGTTCAGGATTACTTCGGCGAGAAGGTTTCCAATGTGGTGATTCCCCGAAACGTGCGGCTCAGCGAGTCTCCCAGTTTTGGGCAGGCGGCGGTCGTGCGATTTCCGTCTTCCAAAGGCGCCTCAGCCTATCTGGAGTTCGTGGACGAGGTGGTGGGATGCGCCGCGCGCTAGGCAAGGGCCTTTCGCAGCTGATCGGTGAGCAGGCGGACGGATCCCCTGCCGAAGTGCCCCTCGACAGTATCGTGCCCAACCAGCGCCAGCCAAGGACTCATTTCGCTGAGGACGCACTTCAAGAACTCGCCGCCTCCATTCGTGAGGTCGGGGTGCTTCAGCCCCTTGTAGTCAAGCCGGTGTCCGAGGGTCGGTTCGAGCTCATTGCGGGTGAGCGGCGTCTGCGGGCGGCGCGATTGGCGGGGCTCCGAACGGTTCCGGTCATCGTGCGTCCGGCCGGCGCCCAGTCTTCATTGGAAATGGCGCTGATCGAGAATATTCAGCGGGAAGACATCTCGCCGCTCGAGTGTGCCCATGCCTATCGTCGGCTGATCGATGAGTTCCACCTGACGCAGGAGCAAGTGGCAGAAAAGGTTGGCAAATCCCGGGCCGGTATTGCCAACACCCTGAGACTTTTGAGGCTGCCGCCGCGGGTTCTCGAGGGTCTCGCATCGGACGCGATCAGCGAAGGGCATGCGAAGGCTTTGCTGAGCCTCGACTCGCCGGCTCAACAACTGGCGGTGTACGATCAGATTCTCCAGCGGGGCCTGACGGTTCGTGATGTGGAGAAGGTAGCCGGCCCCAAAAGCGGGCCCAAGTCGCGACGCGCTCGGACGCAGGAGTCACGGGACCCGAATCTCGGGGCCCTGGAGCAGGCGCTCTCGGAGCGGTTGGGAACGCCGGTCAAGATCCGCCCCGAAGGCGAGACGGGACGTGTGGAGATCTCCTACTATTCAGAGGCCGATCTGCAGCGGCTGCTCGACATCTTGGGCATCCAGCTATGAGCTTCGAAGTCCGCGCGATGTGTCCGGGCGATATCGCGGGGGCAGTGGCGTTGCAGCGAGCTTGCTTCCCGCCCCCGTTTCCCGCGGAGTTGCTCTGGAAGCCTGAACACCTGCAGCGCCACCTCGAAATCTTTCCCGAGGGACAGCTCGTGGCCGTGCTTGAGGCAGGCGTCATCGGCAGCGCGAGCAGTTTGATCCTCGCGGAGGAGCATTACCAGATGCACCTCGATTGGGAGCAGACGGTGGGAGGGCACTTTCTCGGCGCCCACGACCCGTCGGGCAGCACCCTGTACGGGGTCGACATCAGCGTGCATCCGGCGCATCGCGGGAAGGGGGTGGCAAAGGCCCTGTACCTACAGCGCTACGCACTGGTGCTGCGGCTCGGCCTCCGGCGCTACGCCACGGCGTGCCGGCTGCCTGGATACCGGCTCTGGCTTACGGCGCGGGCTGAGCCTGCTTCGGTCGAGGCCTATGTCGAGGAAGTGGCAGCCGGCAGAGCGCAGGATCCCACACTCACCCCACTCTTGAAGATGGGCCTGCGCCCTGTGGGAGTCATTCGCGACCATATGGAAGACGAAGAGAGCGGCCACGCGGCGGCGGCTCTCGAGTGGTGTCCATGAGGCTCACCGTCGCCGCTGTGAGCTGGCGCTTGGAGCAGATTTCCGGCACGAGTCAGTTCGAGCGCCACTTTTGGCGCCTGATCGAGGCCTCTGGCGACTCCGACGTGGTGGTCCTTCCCGAGCTGCCGGTCCTCGAACTGCTGCATCTCCACCCAGCCACTTTGGAGCAACGCGAAGTGCCCGGAGCGCTGGAAGGCTACGCGGATCTATGGGAGGGCTTGGTGCTCGAAGCTGCCAAAGGACGGGTGGTGATCGGCGGCTCGCATGTCCGAGGGAATCGGAACGTGTGCCTGATTGCAGGGCCGGATCTCGAACCCGTTGTGCAGGAGAAGGTCAAGCTCACTCAATGGGAAAAGTCGGAATGGGGTCTCGAGGCGGGCTCCGGCCTTCGCCTTCCACCAGGTCTGCCGCTGGGCGTTCTCATCTGCTACGACAGCGAGTTCCCGGAGGCGGGCCGGGCGCTGGCCGAAGCAGGGGCGCTGATTCAATGTGTGCCCTCCTTCACCGAGACGCAGGCGGGCTTTCATCGGGTGCGATGGTCTTGCCAGGCCCGGTCGGTTGAGAACCAGGTCTTCACGGTTCATGCCTCGCTTGTGGGCGACCTTGGCCGCGAGCCGGTGCCCGGCACTTTTGGCACCAGCGCGATCATCGCACCACCGGTCGAACCCGTCGGGCATCGCCCGATCCTGGCCGAAACCGAACCGCAGAAGGAGGGAGTGGCCGTCGCGGAGCTCGATCTGGAAGTCCTGCTGGGCAGCCGACAGGCTGGCGACGTCCGCAATTGGGAGGATCGGGCGCCGAACTGGAAGCTCTTGACCTAGAACTTGTGCGTGAGGAGGCCAGTGGTCTTCGGCTCGGTTCGGGCTCGAAGCGCACGTCCGAGACGGTCGACGACGACCAACTGCGCGCGGCCCGTGTGAGGCCGGAGCGCCACCTTGCCGAGGGCGATCACGCAGCGCCGACCCTCATCAAGCTCCACCAGCGCGATCGCGCCACCGCTTTCGAGGTCGATGGTCGTGCCGGCGTAGCTGAGCTGCCCCTGCGAAACCTGAAAGCCCACTCGCTTGCAGAGGTCTCGCATGAGGGGTGTCGTCTCGGGCGAACCGATGAGGATCCAGCCCGCAGGGTCCGAAGGCGGATCGGCTGCCACCCGACCACGCTGAAGCGGTTTCATCCAAGCGCTGCGGCCGGGCTCAACGTACACCCTCATCGGACCCGCTCCCTCCAGTGAGGGTGCCGCCTCATCCGGGCTGGTCCGTCGCAGGATGCGCCGCCAGGGATCGATCGACAGCAGGGCGGGACGCTCGCGGGCGGCTATGCGGAATGTGCCCGGCATGCTGTCAACGCGACTGAACGTGCGACGGCCGTCGGGCATCTGCAGCATCGCCTCCAGGCTGATGCGGTAGGGTTGCCCCTGCTGGCGGATCTCGCCGGTCACGAACCCATCCTTCCACTGAACATTCGCCAGTTCGAGGTTCGGCCAGCCTTTGCGCCGCAGCCATTGATCGAAGAACCAGCGGTAGCTCTGTCCCGTGACCTTGTCCACCACCTTCTCGTAGTGCTCCCATTCGCCAGGCTCTCCCTTCGGATGCGTCCGGATCCACTCCCGCATCGTCTGAAGCATGCCGGCGGTGCCGAGCTCATTCTCCAGAGCCTGCAGCACCATGGCGCCCTTGCCGTAACCGAGCGCGCTAGCTACTCCTCCCGCGTAAGCGCCGCCCGCCGCCACGGTCTCCTGCTGGAACGCCGGCGACGGATCGGCATCCGAGACGAAAGCGAATCTTCGTTCCTGTCGGTTGCCAATCTTCGCTTCCCGCCGGAAGTAGCCCTCGAGATAGGTCGCGAAGCTCTCATTCCAGAGCGAGCGAAGGTAGGTGTTGTTGATCATGCCCCCAAACCAGGTGTGGGCCGGCTCGTGAGGGTCCTCGTCCGGCAGCCAGCCTTCGCCATAAGTCGCATACGAGTAGGCCTCCAGCGCGCCACCGCCATATTGCTTGCTGATGAGCGCGCCCCACGAAGTGAAGGGGTAGGGCGCGATCTCGCTCAATGTCTCGATGATCAGTGGATTCACCTGCGCCTGCGCTTCCATGTCCTCAGTCGACATCGAGGCGCTCCAGACATGAAACCGCTTGCCGCCGGCCGTGTGGGTTACCTGTCTGAATGGCGCCGCCGTCAAGCTGAAGTAGATCACCGGCATGCTCATCCGGTAGCGGAAGATTCGGCTGGCGCCCGCCACGCGCGTCTCGAGCAGCTCGCCCTGGGTCACCGCCGTCCACTCCCGCGGCACAATGACCGTAGTCTCGTGCGTCGCCGGCCTGCGGGCGATCATGGGATACCAGTAGTCGTTCGTCAGATTGGCTTCACTCGACGTGATGCTGCCGGCATAGTTCGGCTGATCCACGGTGGCTCTGTACTGGATTCGGTAGTCGAACCGCGCCGCGGCTGCGACCGGAAGGCTGACGACCCCGCCCGCCTGGCGAAAGTTCACGGCGGCTCCGGATGGCGTCCGCACGCTGGTCACCCGATAGTTGGGCGAGAAGCGGATCAGGAAGCTCTTGCCGGCTGTCTTGAGCCGATCAAAGGAGACCAGACTGTCGATGCGGACACCTTTGGAAGCCAGGTCGAAGCTGACGCTCATGCGATGATGCCGGATTCTCACCCCAAGGTCGTTCACCTCATCCAGGTAGCTTGCGAGCTTGCCGGCTCGCGCCTCGAACACCTGCTCCCCGATATCCTCGCTCGTCAGCCGAGTGCTGAAGACCACGAAGGTGCGGTTGCCGCCGACGTCGCGCAGGAGCAGGGGCTGCCAGCCGAAGCGGCCCACGTCGTACACCCCGTTACGCCGGAGGAAGCCGAGCCTGGTTGCCGCCTGCGGAGTCGCCATCTTCTGCGCCGCCGTCAGATCGCGCTCGCTGGTGACTTTCGCAAGCGCGGCGAGATCGATGGGCTCGGTCTGGGCGAAGGTGAGAAGGAGCAAGGGAGCGAGGTGCACGCCCGCAGTATGCCTAATCCTCGTATCGCACGCCGATTTGGGGCTTCGGCCGGAGAAACCGGATGTAGCCCCGCGCCTTGAGCCGCGACTCCAGCACGTCGGGCTCTTCCGTCAGCGCGATCACCGTTCCGCCCAGACCGGCTCCCGCGAGTTTGGCGGCCAACGCTCCTTCGGTCACGCACGCCTCGATCAGTTCATCGATGACCGCGCCCGACCCGCCGAGACTGCGCACGATCTCGTGGTTCTCACGCATCGCCTCTCGGAGCACCGGAAAGTCCCGCCGCTCCAGTGCTGAAGCGCCCACCGGAGCCAGCGTGGCCAGACGGCTCATCGCGTCTTTCACGGCTTGCTCGCCTGTGAGCCAACGATCGCGGATCGGACCGTGCACGGACCCGCTCAGGCGTTCGACGCCCGTTGTTACCAACAAAAAGGGCGGCGGATCCGGAACACTCACCGCCCGTACTCTTGGTGGCGGGCCCCCTTCCAGGGGGTGCTTACCGGCGAAATCCATAAGGTGAGCGTAGCCAAGCGAGATGATGGTGGCGTCCTGGTACCCACAGACGATGCCCGCCTCGTTCGCCTCGACGTCTCGGACGAGTTCGGCAAAGGCGATGCGTTCATCCGCTGTCTGCAGGGCAGGTGTCTCGTTGCGGGCCCGGAGGAGGCAAGCCAGGGTCGCAGCCAGAAGCGCGGTAGACCCCGAAAGCCCGCTGGAGACAGGTATATCGGTTGTCCACCGCACCTGAGCCCCCTCCACCGGGAATCGCGAACTTGCCGCTCGCCATAGGGTCGGATCTGACGGCAACTCCTCGCGGCCGCCGACGGCGAGTTCACACTGCGCTCTCGCCTCGATTGTGCACGACAGGACGCGACCGCCATAGATGTCGCTAGGATTGCCGATGATGCCGCAGCGTCCGGGTGCGCTGGCGGCGACCCTCACCCGAACAGCTCCAGTGCCCGTAGATAGCCGCTGGGCGTTCCACAGTCCACCCTCTCAACACCTGGTTCGAGTGGAACCGGCTGCACCCGCAGTCCCGCGGAGATCCCGCGGTTGAGCACGCTCGTGAGGTCGATCTCACCCTCCCCTGCGAATTCCTCCACCGCCTCCTCCAGCACCGCGAGCATTCGGAGACCCAGGCCGTAGCGACCCGCCACGCCCACCCGGCTTTGAGTGGCCAGGGGCGACGGCTTCTCCAAGATTCGCTCGACCCTTCCTTCCACCACTTCCAGGATGCCATAGCGGTGCACGTCGGCATCGTCCACCAGCTCCGTGGCCACCGCTCCGTCGGCTCCTCCCGATAGGGCGGACGCCAACGCGGGACCGGGTCCCTGCGTGGCGAAGACCGTATCCGGCAGCAGCACCAGCGCCGGCGCTGTGAAGGGGCGTGCATGCCAGAGAGCGTGGGCTAGCCCCCTTTGCTCAACCTGGTGAACGACGCGCATTCTGGGATCCCGCTTCGCCTGAAGGTGCTCTTCCAGGTCGACCTTCTGAGGCGAACTGATGACCACGGCTTCGTCGACCCCTGCCGCAAAGGCCTCTTCCAGCACTCGATCCAGTAGCGGTTTACTCCCAACACACAGCAGCTCTTTGGAGGCGCCATGGGTCATGGACATCATGCGCGTTCCCTTGCCGGCGGCTGGAATGAGAGCGACCATCGTGAGGATCGGGCTGCCTCGTGCAGAGCGCGGCCCAAGCCGATTATGCTTAACTGGGTGCCGAAGCGATGCAGGCGGTAGTGTTCGATGTCGGGGGGGTCCTAGCAGTGATCTGCCACACCTGGGGCGATGCGCTAGACGCCGCCGGTGTGCTCGGAAGGGCTTCCGTGCGCGAAGAGCCGCATCAGGCATGCCCGGCCTTCGACCCGTATCAAGCTGGGCAGCTCTCCCAGGACGCTTACCTCCAGGCTCTCGCGGCGTACCTCGAATGTACGGTTCCGGAGGCGATGAGGGTCCACGAGCACATTCTGGTAGGGCCTACGCTCGGCATCGAGCGCATCATCGATGAGCTGCACGCCCGTGGCGTGATCACCGCGTGCCTCTCCAACACGAACGAGCCGCACTTCCGGGCCATGCTCTCGGGTCGTTTCCCGGCTATCGACAAGCTGCAGCACAAGTTTGTGTCGCATCTTCTGGGCATGGAGAAGCCGCACCCTGCGATCTACTGCCACGTGGCCGAGACGCTGAGCCTCGATCCGGAATCGATCCTGTTTTTCGACGACAATCTGGCAAACGTGCTCGGTGCGCTCAAGTGCGGGTGGGCCGCACACCACGTCGTAGTCGACCAAGATCCGGCACAGCAGATCCGGCAGAAGCTGACCCAATCGTCCTTGCTGCAAGCCGCCAGCTTCCCAGAGCTGCTCTAGGCGTGTCCCCAGTAGTTGGGACATGCGCGGTCCCGCACCTTGAGGCACACTCTTCCTAGTCGACGCGACGTCGAAAGTTTGGAAAGATTCATAGCAGTGACGCGGGCAGGGAGAGCGCTCGTGACGCCGCACGAACTTAAGGGCCGCCCCTCCGGGAGCGGCCTCAAACTTTGTTAAGCCCGGCCAAGGCTCGTACGCCACTTCGCCGGCTCATGGCGGGCTAGAATCCGGTGGCCGCCGCGCGGCCCAGAACTCCATGCTGCTGCGATTGCTGCCCGGCCTACTTCTCTGCGTAGCCCTCGCTGCTGCTGCGATCGCTCTCGCGAGATGGACGCCGCTCGGGTCGACCTTGCATCTGGGCCCTCTGCTGCTGGTGATCCTGCTGGCCATGGTCGTTGCCGGCTTCCTACCCCCGAGCGGACTACTCGAACCCGGCGTCAAGTTCTGCCAACGCGACGTGCTGCGTCTGGCGGTCGCAGGCCTCGGCTTCCGGCTCAGCCTCAGCG
>DATLGQ010000027.1:0-2053 GCA_035540435.1 Fimbriimonadaceae bacterium | reverse complement strand
CCCGGTCGAGGTCCACGAAGGGAATCCCCTGCTCTTGCGCGCGGGCCTGGATGACCTCGCGTTCGGCGACGAACCCTAGGTCCATCAGGACCCGGCCGATATCCGTCGTCTTCGATTGCTGTTGAACTTTCTGCGCCTCGTCAGCTTGCTCCTGCTTCAGGTAGCCCTTCTGCACGAGCCATTGCACCATGGGAACGCGCGGCAACGCCATATTCTTTGACACCCACCCACCCGGATCATGCCGCAGCCGAAGACGCAGCATGTGACCGATATTCTAGACCAACTCCCCGCTTTTTGCTCGCGGGGCCGCACCGACTCCTTTGTCAAGCTACCGACGCATCGGGCGACCCTCTTCGTTCGAGACGTACGCGGCGAATGTTTATCGTCCGGTGGGATCGAATTGAGGTCGCTCGTAAGCCGGCTCGCCCACAGGGGGACGGCTCAGGTATCCAGCCCAGGCAGCCTCCGTTCCGGGAGACTCGATCTCTGCTCGGCTGGTTACCGTCTGAACTACGCCGTTCGCCAGAAGAACGTTCGTGGCTCCGGCATGCACGCCCGTCGCCGGCCAAGCCTGGCCGGTGTCGGTCGTGGAGGGCACGTCCTCTGCCGGCACTCCTTCATAGAAGACGACCGTTCCAGCTCGGTCGGCGATCCGGTTCAGGTCGGCGCCGGTCAGGTTGGCGTTGTAGATGTAGACCACTCCCGGGTGCTCCGGGCAGCTCAAGTCTGCCACCTGGGGCTGGTACGCGGAGAGCTCGGCGCGCCAGTTGGCGCCGGGCATCCGCCCGTTGGCCGCGAGATACTGGGTCAGCGCGCTCCAGATCACCCGAAGGTTCTCGCGGCACGTGTGCAACGTATCGACTCGCGCCGTGACGTCGGGTGCCGGGTTCGTGACGACCGGTCTCGCCTGTCTCACGGTCGTGCTGGACTGGGCGACCGCCTCACGCTCGTCGCGACTGTTGTCGACGATGAGGTACGCCGCCAAGGCGAGCGCGGCCACGCCGGCCGCCACCTCACCAACGACAGCCGGTGTCGCGCTCTTGCGCTCCGCCGGCCGCGTGGTAGCGAGCGCCGCTCCGCACTTCTTGCAGAAGGCGGCTTCCAAATCGTTTGCCGCTCCGCACGCGCCACAGGACTTGGTCGGCGCGACGCCGGCGGGAACCGGAAGCGCCTTGCCGCATTGGGCGCAGTGGCTCGCGGTTTCCAGGTTCAGATATCCACAGTGGGTGCATGTCATGTCTCCTTTGACAGCGATCCGCGCGGAATTGCTCGCATCTCGAACTCGAAGCGAGGAAATCAGGACAGCCGACTTCGGCTCAGAGCTACTTCACGAAGGGATATTCGGCCCGACGCCGGACGACCATCGTCTCGAACTCGTTGATCTTGTCCTCGATCTCGGCCGGATGCTCCTCCGCGTAGATGAGGGCGGCGGCCAACTCGCCTTCCGATAGAGCCGGAAACGCCTCCTTCAGGCGGATCACCGAACCCAGCTTTCGGTACTCCCGAACGACCTCCCAGACGGCCACCTGGCCTTGAGCTAACTTGGCCACATCTCGGTCCCGCACTACGCAAAGATCCACGAGCTGAACTCGACGCCGAAAGGCGATGAGACGCTCTTCGACCTGTTCTGCCGAGATCTCCAGCAGACTGGCGCACTCACCGATCGAAAGCTCCTCTTGATCGACGGCCGATACCGCTAGCTCATCCAACAGTCCAGGCTGGACGCACCAAAGCGTGTTCAGAATCGTCTCCGCCCGCTCAGGGTCGAGCTGGCCCAAACGCTGCAGCTGACGTAGCTGCCATGGTTGCATTGTCGTCCACATCTCGGACCTCCATGACTATCGAGGACGACGTCGGCCTCAACCTCCCTCTCGTGGACATCCTCGTCCAGCCGGAGCAAATACTATCACGTTCGCCCCTTCCGCGCCCGACGCATCCGAGGCAAAACATCAGACGTGCGACACCAGGGCGTTGGTGCTTGCGAATGTTGGGAGAATGACCATTTCGGTTCTACTGGGGCTGTTCTGGTTCCCCTCACCCCTTACCCCTCACC
>DATLGQ010000026.1:0-3285 GCA_035540435.1 Fimbriimonadaceae bacterium | reverse complement strand
CCCCCTCCCCGAGGGGGAGGATTAAGGTGGGGGTTCTTGCGCGTGGAAGCGAGTTTGGAGTTGGCGACCCCCTCCCTAGCCTCCCCCTCCGGCACAAACCATCCGCGGGGGGAGGCAAGGCGGGAGCAATAATAGTCTGTGCGCCCGCTCGCCGTGTACCTGCACACGCCCTTTTGCCCCAGCAAGTGCGGCTACTGCGACTTCAACAGCTATGCCATGACGGGCGAGATCGTCGAACGCACGTGCCGCGCCACGATCGAGGAGATCCGGCGCAGTCCGGCCCGAGGCAGGCCCGCCAGAACGATCTTCTTCGGTGGCGGCACCCCCACCTTTCTGAGCGAAGGACAAATCGTCTCGCTGCTAGAGGCAGTGCTGGAAGCTCACCCACCACAGGAGGGCTGCGAGATCACCAGCGAGGCCAACCCCGGCACGGTGGACATGCCCAAGTTCCGGGCCATGCGCAGGGCCGGGTTCAATCGGATCAGCCTGGGCGCCCAGTCCTTCGCCGAGGATGACCTGATGCGGCTGGGCAGGGTTCACCAATCGGGTCATATCTCACGGGCGGTGGCGGCCGCCAGGACCGCCGGCTTCGAAAACCTCAACCTCGACCTGATGTTCGCCCTTCCGGGGCAGTCGAGGCGGGCGTGGCAAGCGAATCTGAAGCAGGCGATCGAGCTCGAGCCCGAGCACCTGAGCCTCTACTGCCTCACGCTCGAGCCCAATACGGCCTTCTACAAGGACCACTTGCACGGCCGCCTGGTGCTGCCTGAGGAGGGCGTGCAGGTCGAGATGTACGACGATGCGGTGCGGCTGGCGGGTGAGGCAGGCTATCGGCTCTACGAGATCAGCAACTTCGCGAGGCCCGGATATGAGTGCCGGCACAACCTCTGCTACTGGCGAGGCGAGGAGTACGCCGGCTTTGGACCCGGCGCGGTGGGTTGCCTGGACGTCGACGACCTACGGGTGCGGGCGACCAACCTCAAGCACCCCGAGCGCTACTCCGCGGCCGTCGAGGCGGGCGAAGCTACGGCCTTTGAGCGGGAGCCCCTGGATGAGAGCACCTTGCGGACGGAGCGTATCATGCTTGGGCTGCGGCTCAGTGAAGGCGTCGATGGCGCCGATCTGGACCAGCGTCGGCTGGAAACGCTCGGCCGAAAGGGTTGGATCAGTCGCCGGAATGGGCGCGTTACCCTGAGCCGGGCCGGCCGCCACTTCTGCTCGGAGGTGGCGCTGGAGCTGATTTAGCCTCCAGGTCGAGCGCCGAAACCACTTCGAGCCGCTCGACGTCCAACAGCATCGCAGTCTTGGGCTGGTCGGCGGGCGCCCAGTGGAGCAGACCGAGCGGAGTCCGACGGACGTCCCCGCCGGCAAGTCCTTGCGACTGGGCGCCGGTCTCCACGTTGTGCATCGTCAGCCGTCCCTCGTGCTTGATGAGCGCAACGACCGGGCTGCTCTTGTCGAGAATCGAGATCGAGCCACGGGATTCGTAGAGCTCGCGCCTGGCTCCACTCCCGAGATCGGCTCGGCCTAGAAGGGTGGTTTTATGCGGGGTCTGCTCCACGAACATGATGACCCGTGGGGTGAGCGAGGCATAGGAAAGCAGCCGCTGCCCGATCGCTTGGGAGGTGAACGTGCCGGAGGCCGGCTCGAAGCGGGCGACGCCCCAGGAGTCTCCCAGCCTCGTCACGATGCCCAGCGTGTCGCCGATCACGAGCAGACGGTCGTCCAGCGACCTCGTAGCCATGGAGAGGCCATCGAAGCGCCCGAGGAGCTGTGGCTTCGGGCGCGGCTCGCTCAGATCCACTTTCATGAGCGCTTCTAGCCAAGGACGATTCTGCGGCGAGTCGTCCCAGCGCACGAGGAAGTACACGTCTTTGCCGAGGCGTCGGGCGCCGGAAAGGGCCGTCGCCTCACGGGTACGCTTGCCTTCCACCACGAGCCTCGAGGTCTCGCGGATCTGAAGCGGGCTGAAGAGCTTACGGGTAACCGCCACCTCGGCCAGCTTCGTGCTGTAGACGTACGAGCCGACCCTGACGGTGATCCCGCGGGCGGCATCCCAAACCGCGAATGCCTGATCCCTCCGGAACATAACGTTGGGAGGGGCCTTGACCGGCTCCGGCCTGATGGGAACGGTCACTTTGGCGGTGGCGCTGGTGAGGACGAAGGCGCTATTCTGGTAGCTGATCGTCGGCTTCGTCGGCGCCTGTCCCGATAAAAGTGCCGCCATCGCAAGCGCGGTGATCGTCATCTCCAACACCAGTGTACTGTCGAGACTGCGCCCGATACGACGAGGAGAACCGGCGATGCCGGGATGGCAAGATCAACCCTGAGAAGTGGGAGACGGCCGTTCACGTGGCGAACGTGCTGGGTCTGAGGTCGATCTGTGTCTTTAACGACCACCGCGAGCGACTCGTGTGGGCTCGTGCGCCGCGCGGCAAGCGCGGCAAGGTCTGACCTTAGGAAGAGGCCCGGGTGGGCGGGGAGACTTCCTCCGCGCTTGCGCGTGGCCTCACTCGCGGACGAACTTGATCTCCGCGGTGCCAGAGCCGCTTTGTTTGTCGTCCACGCCAACGAGCGTCTTGCCCCCATCTTCGATGCGCAGGAGCATCTGCTCGTTCTCCTTCTTTAAGTTGGGGTCCTTCTTGGCCAACTCGCTCATGTCCATGCCCATGATCTTGGTCGGGTTCAGGGTGACCGTCGAGCCGGAGACGGTGTAGGTGCCCTCCACCGGAAACATCATGGCCGTCATCGTGAAGGTCTTGTCCTCCTTCAGCTCCAAGGTCATGCTCTCAGCCATGCCCTTGGCGAACGCAGCGGCGGGATCATTCTCCTTTCCCGCAGCGACATTGAGCTGGGCCTTGTACTTCCCGACCACATTGGTGCCACCCGAGCAGCCCGCCACGGCCAACAGGAGAGCGACGAAGAGAGCAGCGCGATTCGACATGCTCTATTGTAACGGTTGCAGCGGTCTTCAGGCAGAAGTTCCTGCACCCGTTTCGGGCCACGGGTACAACGATGGGAGCCCATGCTCGAAGTCGTCGATCTCGTCAAGCAATACAAAGCATTTCGGGCGGTCGACCACCTGACTTTCACAATCAGTCCCGGCGAGATCGTTGGCCTGCTGGGTCCCAATGGAGCCGGCAAGACGACGGCCCTGCGCTGCATCGCCGGAATACTGCGCCCTACCGAGGGAGCGATTCGGATCAATGGGTACGACGTGGTGCACGATCAAGGCAGCGCCAAGAGGGGGCTGGCGTTCGTTCCGGAGCTTCCAAGCCTTTACGA
>DATLGQ010000025.1:0-2411 GCA_035540435.1 Fimbriimonadaceae bacterium | reverse complement strand
GCGGACCCCCTCTTTCGAGAACTTGCAGGCGTTCTCCATGAGGTTTTGAAGAACCAGTCGCATCAGGCGTGGGTCTGCATACACGACCAAACCAGGCTCGACCGAAATCTGCACGTCGCCCTTCCACTGCTGCCCTATCAGTTCGGCCGCGATCTCCTCAGCCAGCTTCGAGAGGTTAAACTCGACGCGTCCCACGACGCTGCGACCCAGCCGCGAGAGCATGAGAAGACCGTCCAAAAGTTCGGACATCTTGAAGGCGGCCGCCCGCTGGCGCTCTAATTCACGCCGCGCCGGGGCCGAAAGCTCATCGCGGTAGTCCTCGAGAAGCACCATGCTGGTGGCCATGATCGCCCGCAGCGGCGCCCGGAGATCGTGCGCGACCGCGTAGGTGAACGCTTCCATCTCCCGATTGGCTGCCCGCAGCTCTGCCGTTCGCTGTTCGACCCGCTCTTCGAGCGCCAGATTCAGGTTATGAATTTCCCGCTCCACCTTGATGCGCTCGGTCAGGTTAAGCCCCAGGAACGCAATTGCATAGGGCTCTCCACCCTCGCAGCGGGACACCTTGAAGATGTTGAGCACCAGGTGCGTCACGAGGTCCTCTTGAGGATTCCGCAGAGTCACTTCGCCCGACCATGAGTCAGTCGCTGCCACCTCGGACATCACGGCGTCGATCTCAAAGGAGTCGCGGAACAGGCTCTGAATCGGAGATCCCAAGACTTCCTGGAGGGAACCACCGCCGGTGAAAGCCAGCCCGGCCGGGTTGATGTACTGCACATCGCCGCTGGTGCCCGTGATCGCGAGCAGGTTGTTCGAGCGCTCTGCCATCTGCATGATCGGCTCGTGCTCGATCTGAACTGGCTTGAGGGTCTCGGCATCTGCCAGGGCCGGTGGAGATGGCTCGACGTCGAAGCTCACAAGGCAAGTATAGGTGCGTGCATGGCTATCCAACCCCTGCTTTGTTGCGCTTTAAGCAACACCTTCAACGCCTTCCCATGCCGCTCATAATGAAGTCTTGCGCACCTTTGCCTCGCTCGATCCCCAGGAACTCGCGCCGCGAAAGATCTACGAGGTTCTCGTGGGATGCATCCAGCCCCGCCCGATCGCGTTCGTCAGCACGGTGAGCCGTGACGGCAAGCCGAACCTCGCGCCATTCAGCTTCTTCGTGGCTGGGGGAGCGAGTCCCGCATCTTTGGTGTACAGCGCTTCTCTGAACGCTCGTGGCGAACCAAAGGACAGCCTCCGCAACGTGGAAGAGACGCGGGAGTTCGTGGTGAACATCGTCACCCGGGCAATGGCCGAAGGAATGAACGCGACCTCTCCCGAATTCGGGCCCGAGTTTGACGAGTGGAGCGTCAGCGGCTTCCGGCCCCTTGCCTCCGACTGCGTGCGTCCGGCCCGAGTCGCGGAAAGCCCGGCGCAGTTCGAGTGCCGCCTCTTTCAGGTGCTCAGGCACGGAGACGGACCCTCAGCGGCGGCCTACGTGGTCGGCGAGGTGGTGCGCATCCACGTGGCACACGAGGCTTGGGACGGCCAGAGCCTCCTGCTCGATCAGGTCCGGCCCATCGCGCGCCTGGGAGGTTCGGAGTATCTGGACACCGCTTCCGGGGAGATCTTTACGATGCCGCGACCTTCCGCCTCGGCTGAACGTCGGAGTGTAGAAGACTAGCCCACTTCGACATCATGCGACTCAAACGCGTCCGCATCTTTGGCTTCAAGACTTTCGCCGAGCGAACGGAGTTCGAACTCGATGGCGGCATCGTGGCCGTGGTCGGGCCCAACGGTTGCGGCAAGTCGAACCTGGTCGACGCCATTCTCTGGGGCCTGGGAGAGGGCAATGCCCGACAGCTTCGGGCCCAGACCAGCCAAGACGTGATCTTCAGCGGCAGCGCTCGGCGCAAACCCGTGGGCTTTGCCGAAGTGAGCCTGCTCTTCGACAACGAGGATGGAGCCCTTCCGATCGACGCGGCGGAAGTGACGGTCACCAGGAGGCTGACCCGCTCCGGGGACAGCGAGTACTCGATCAACCGGCACCCCTGCCGTCTGCGGGATGTGTTCGATCTGCTGGCGGATAGCGGCCTCGGACGGGCCGGTTACGCCATCGTTGGCCAGAAGGAGATCGACCAGGCGCTGGCGGCTTCGCCGGAGGATCGGCGGGCGTGGGTGGACGAGGCGGCCGGCGTGCAACGCTATCGTAGCCGCAAGGTGGAGTCACTTCGCCGCCTGTCAGCCGCCACCGAAAGCCTCTCACGCGTACAGGACATCCTGAGGGAGATCGAGGGCCAGCGGGAGCCCCTGCGGCAGGAAGCGGAGATTGCGCGCCGCTACAAGTCGCTGGCGGCCAGCCTTGCTGAGGTCGAAACCGGGCTGCTGGTAGTCGAGGTGGCACGAACGATCGGTGAGATCCGAGCGCT
>DATLGQ010000024.1:0-3383 GCA_035540435.1 Fimbriimonadaceae bacterium | reverse complement strand
CCATGGCTACTCCGCTATCGTTGCGCAATACCTGGGCGAGCGAGGACTCCAGGCCGAGGTAGTCCCTACTCGATTTGAGGGCGAGCTCGAAGAGGGCCCGGAGGGGGAGGAGCGCGATGCTTCAGCTGAGGGAGCTTGAGGGACCCGAGGACGCAGCGTATCAGAGCGTTCTCGAACTCTACCATGCCTGCTTCAAAGAAGAGCTGCGCGACCCCGACTTCGCGTTCTTTGGGGACGGCCGCCTCACCTATCGCACCTGCGTGGCCAACTTTGACGATGAGTTTGCCGGCTTCGTCAGATGGTCCGCCTTGTCGGAGGCGACGTTCGTCGTGCACCTGGCGGTCGTGGAGACGTTAAGGGGCAAAGGCTTGGGCAGGGCGCTGATTGCGCAGGTTCATGCCACGCATCCGTCGCGGCCGATCCTCCTGGAGGTGGCTCTGGAGGATGATCGCCTCGAGCGATGGTACCGGCAACTCGGCGCCCGACTCCTGACTAGGCGATACACTCAGCCTGCACTGCACTCGCACACCCAGCCGGTGCGGCTCGCGATCTGGAGCATCGGCCCGGTGCCAGATCCACGAAGCACGATCGTGGCCTTTTACCGAGATGCTTGGGACCTGCCCGCTAAGCATCCGACCGTAACGGAAGCGTTGGAGGGCCTGGCATGAGGCGATTCGCGGCCCTGTACGCCGCTCTGGACGAGACCAACAAGACCGGCGGCAAGGTGGCGGCGCTCGTTGAGTACTTCACGTCCGCGCCGCCCGCGGATGCGGCCTGGGCGCTGCTGTTCCTGATTGGGCGCCGGCCTAGGCGACCGGTCAACACAACCAAGCTCTGGAATTGGGCCCACGATGTTTCGGGACTACCAGCCTGGCTTTTCGCCGAGTGCTACGACGCGGTGGGAGATCTCGCTGAAACGATCGCCGCTGTGGTTGATTTTCCAGATGCGGGCACATCCGCCGAGGCAGACAAGGGCCTCGCCCACTGGGTGGAGCATCGGCTCCTTGCCTTGGCCCAAATGGAGGAGGAGGACCAGCGGATCGAGGTTATCCAGGCGTGGCGGGACCTCGATCGACAGGGACGCTTCGTCTTCACCAAGATGATCACGGGCGAGATGCGCATCGGGGTTTCCCAAGATCTGGTGCTGCGCGCTCTGGCCCAAGTGAGCGGCCTACCCACCGCCACGATCGCCCACCGCCTGATGGGGCATTGGAGTCCCACTGCGGAGTTCTTCCAGAGCGTACTATCTCCGGACTCCAGCGACGCCGACGTCAGCCGCCCGTACCCGTTTTGCCTGGCCCATCCCCTCGAAGGAGATCCGGAGAAGCTTGGCGAGCCGAGCGAATGGCTTGCCGAGTGGAAGTGGGACGGCATCCGGGCCCAACTCGTGCGGCGCCAGGGCAAGACCTTCGTTTGGTCCCGCGGCGAGGAGCTTGTCTCAGAGCGTTTTCCCGAGACCGCCATGATTGGCGAGTGCGTTCCCGACGGGACGGTTATCGACGGCGAGATCATGGCTTGGCGAGGTGACCATCCGCTTCCCTTTGCGGAGCTCCAGAAGAGGATCGGCCGCAAGATCGTGGGCAAGAAGCTGCTGGTGGACGTGCCAGTCGTGCTGGTGGCCTACGATCTCCTGGAATGGGACGGCCAAGACGTTCGCTCCCACCCCCTCGCGAGTCGGCGGGAGGCTCTGGAGCGCTTGGTGAACGGTGCCGCCGACTCCGCGATCCGGCTGTCGGCGCAAGTGCCTTTCGATTCGTGGCAGGAACTCGCCGAGCGGCGCGCGGAGAGCCGGGCGCTGAACGTGGAGGGCCTGATGCTCAAGCGTCTCGACTCGCCTTACCTGGTTGGCCGAAAGAAGGGCTATTGGTGGAAGTGGAAGATCGAGCCCTACAGCATCGACTGCGTGCTCATCTACGCCCAGCGGGGCAACGGAAAGCGCGCGTCGCTCTATACCGACTACACCTTCGGGGTGTGGGATGAGGGCCGGCTCGTACCGTTCGCCAAGGCGTACAGCGGGCTCACCGATGAAGAGATCCGGCGGGTGGATGCATGGGTGCGCCGCAACACCTTGGAGAAGTTCGGCCCGGTACGGACGGTGAAGCCGGAGCTGGTTTTCGAACTGGCGTTCGAAGGCATTCAGCTCTCCTCGAGGCACAAGTCGGGGATTGCCGTCAGGTTTCCCCGCATGGCCCGCTGGCGGCACGACAAGAAGCCCGAGGACGCGGACTCCCTCGAGAGCGTCAAAGCCCTGCTGCGGGTCGAAGGTTAGGCTCCGCGGGTCCGGTTGCCCAGGGCTCCCGGACCCGGTGGGGCTCCTACTCGGCGTGCTTGAACAGCCACAGGTGGGCGCCCTGCGGATCGCTGATGAGCGCCATCCGCCCAACATTGGGCACGTCCATGGCCGGTACGACGACCGTCGCTCCGAGTTCGACGCATTTTGCCAGGCGAGCGTCTACGTCGTCGACCGAAAGATACGTCGCCCAGTGGGGCGGAACGCCCTGCATCTCCGGCGAGTTGGTCGACATGATGCCGGCCACTCCCTTGCCGTTCATCGTCAGCATGTGGTAGGTGCCCATATCGCCCATCGGATACTCTTGAGTCCCGAAACCGAGGGCCTGCGTGTAGAAGTCGATCGCCCCCGGCACGCTGGGGGCATACACTTCGTGCCACGGGAAGGTGCTCCCCACCAGTACGGCATGTTCATCCATCGTTGTTGCCATAGCGCCAGGTTATCATTAGGGCACCGGGCCGTACAAGAGCCTCCTGCCGAAGGGCCTACTTTGAACCTAAGACTGCTCTCAAGCACCCTTGAGCCGCCGTCGCCCTGCCCGGCTCGGGTATTAAAGACGAATCTGCTATGAATCGCCTCCGTTCCCTTATCTATATCGTGCCCGTGCTGGCACTGCTCGCCCCTGCTGGAGAGGCTCTCGCCCAGAACCGCGCGCCTAACGCGAACTGGAAGCTGGCCAACCGCTACTCCAACGACTTCCTTCGTCAGTTCGTCTTCAGTTCGAGCCTTACGCCGAACTGGATCAACAAGACCGACACCTTCTGGTACTCCTGGCGGGACTCCAACGGCATTCGCTTCATGATCGTCGACCCGAAGAAGCGGACGAAGAAGCAACTGTTCGACAGCGCCGAGATGGCTGCAAAGCTGTCGGAGGCTCTCAAGAGACCGTACGACACCACGAACCTTCCAATCACGACGGTCACGTTCGACGAGAAGCAGAATCACCTGATCTCGTTCACCGTCGAGCGCCGGCGGTTCCAATACGACCTCAACACGAAGGAGCTCAAGCAACTTGGCCCCGCCACGGGCAGCCAGGCGACCCAGGCACCGCCCCAGGGGCAGGGCGGCGGCGGCAGATTTGGGCAGGGCGGGC
>DATLGQ010000023.1:0-1790 GCA_035540435.1 Fimbriimonadaceae bacterium | reverse complement strand
ATCAAAAGTTGCCCCAATTCAAGGCGACCCCCTCCGACGCCGGCTCGATCGAGCTGACGCTGCCGGAAGGAATGAGCGATGTGGAAGCCAAAGCTCTCATCGAGCAGGCGACGGTTTTCGCCGACATCCCGGCGGTGGTGGTCATCAACGAAAACACCGGCACCATCGTGATGGGCGGCAACGTCAAGCTTGGACCGGCCGTGATCGCCCATGCGGGACTCAACATCCGCATCGAAACCACGAACGAAGTGATCCAGCCAAACCCGCTGTCGCTCGGTACGACCCAAACCCAAACCAACAGCGCCGTTAACGCCGTCGAGGACTCCACCCAGGTGGCCGTGGTACCGCCGGGCACGACCGTGGCCGACCTCGCCCGCATCCTTCAGGAGCTTCGCCTCTCTTCGACCGACATCAACGCCATCCTGCAGATGCTGAAGAAGCAGGGGGCCCTCAAGGCGCGCATCAAGTTTGGAGGTTGATGAAATGAACCTTTCCTCCATTGGACCTCTGGTAGCGACGGCCGACGATCTGAAGCAGGCCGCCGACAAGCTGAAGAAGAGCACCGATGACATCGAGGCCATCTTCATCAAGGACTTGCTCTCGGCCATGCGCCGCGCCGTGCCCGACACGAGCCTCGGCAAGGGAATGGGCGCAGAAACCTACCGCGACCTCTTCGACCAGGCGCTCTCCCAGAGTCTGTCGAGGACCGGCTCGCTCGGCATCGGAAAGATGCTCTTCCGCCAGATGGCTCCCGGAGTCCTCCAAAGCGAATTCAACAAGCTCAAGAACAGCCTAGCCAACGAGAAGAAAGCATGAAAACACGTGAACTGCAAACCCTGTGGTGGGACTGGCTCTCGACATCCGAGAGGCTGCTCCGATCCCTACATGAACAGACCGCCGCCCTGACCCTGCGCGACGTCGCCCGAGTGGAGAAGATCCAGCCCGAGCTCGACGCCATGCTCGAGAAGATGCGGGAGATCGACGACCACGCTGCGGCGTGCGCCCGAAAGCTGGCCGAGGAACTGGGGACCGAACCCTCTCTTCGAGGCTTGGTGCGCGTCCTGGATAAGGCCGAAGCGCAGCAGGTCCAGTCGATCGCCAACCGCGTCACCGTCGCCGCTCGCAACGTGCAGCAGGTCCTTTCGAAGAACCGCACGCTGATCGAGAACGAGCTGATCTACGTCAACGGCACCCTCACCCTCATCGCCAAGGCAGGCGCCGAGGCATCCGGTCCTTTCAACCCGCCCAAGCAAGCCGCGGTGCTCGTAGACACTGCCGCGTAGGAGTAGCCCATGCCCAGCGCCTTTCACGGAATCGATCTGGCCAGCCGAGCTCTCCGCTCCTTCCAGCGGGGGCTGGACGTCACCGGCCACAACATTGCCAACGTCAACACTCCCGGCTACTCGCGCCAGACGATCAGCTTCGGCCAGACGGACCCGACCACCTTCTATGGCATGCGGGCGATCACGCTCGGCACCGGAGTCAGCGTCTCGACGGTCAATCGGGTGCGCGACCTGTTCCTCGAAGGGAGGCGCTCCACCGAGCAGGCGGAGTTCGGACGGTTCTCCGCGCTCGCGCAGAACCTCAGCCGGATTGAAGGTCTGATGCCGATGGGTCCCGGTGGCATCGGAGACGCGCTCGACCGGTTCTTCAATTCCTGGTCCGCGCTGAGCGCCAACCCGAGCGAACCTGGCGTACGGCAGGAGGTTCAACTTGCGGGCCAGACACTGGCGCTGCGCGTGCGCTCGACATACGGCGACCTGCACCAGTTTCGGACGCTCAGCCAGAAC
>DATLGQ010000022.1:0-3025 GCA_035540435.1 Fimbriimonadaceae bacterium | reverse complement strand
GCGACGATCCAGGACACGGTTCTGGAGCGCAGCCAGTACACGCGCGTCAATGGCAAAGACACGGTCATCCTCTCGATCCAGAAGGCTCGGGAAGGCAACGCGGTCGAGATTGCGGAAGAGGCCGAGAAGAGGATCGCCGAGATCCAGGAGCGGTACCCGGACCTGCAGATCGTGAAGACGTTCGAGCAGGCCCGCATGATCAGCGAGTCGTTGGCGGACCTCAACTTCACGCTTTACTTCGCGATCATTCTGGTGGCCGGAGTTGTGTACATGTTCCTACACAACTTCCGTGGCACTTTGATCGTGGCCATCGCGATCCCCACCTGCATCTTCGTGGCGCTCATCGCGGTCTCCCTCGCCGGCTTTACGATCAACAACATGACGATGCTGGCGTTGATCCTGGCCGTGGCGGTCTTGGTGGACGACGCCATCGTGGTGCTGGAGAACATCTACCGGCACCTGCAGATGGGTGAGGATCCGCGCGAAGCCGCCATCAACGGCCGCGGCGAGATCGGTTTGGCGGCGATCGCCATCACCATGGCGGACGTCGTCGTGTTCTTGCCGATCGCCTTCATGGGTGGCATCGTGGGCCAGTTCTTCAAGCCGATGGCCCTCACCTACGTCTTCGCCGTGCTGGCGTCGATCTTCGTGTCGTTCACCGTGACGCCCATGCTGGCGGCGCGGTGGTACCGAAAGGGTGAGGACGTCGAGCACGGAAAGGGCCGGTTCTCGCAGTGGTTCGAGCGTTCCTTTGGCCGCGTCGAACGTGCCTACCGCGCGGCGCTCGAGTGGTCGCTCAACCACCGGTGGTTCGTGTTCACGTTGGGCAATCTGCTGCTGGTGGCGATCTTCATGTTCATCGGCGGCGGTTTCGCCGGCCTCAGCGGCGACCCGATGAGCGCGATACGGCCAGGCCCCGACGGGTCCTCTGGACCCATGAAGCTGATGTTCTTTGCGGTCATCGTCGGGTTCGTCGTGTTCGTGATCAACGTCCTGCGCACGTGGCGTCGTCCGCACCGATCGCTCTTCGCCAACTTCGTGCGCTTCGTGGGGGCCGGCTTCGCGTTCGGGCTGATCTTTCCGGCGGCTGCGCTGGCCGGGGCCTACTTTGGCGCTTGGAAGAAGGAGGCGCCTTTCAAGTTCGAGTTCATTCCTCAGAGCGACGGCGGCATGGTGAATGTGTCGATCGAGCTACCGCCCGGTTCGAGCTTGGAAGCGACCCAGCGGGTTGTGGAGCGGGTCGAAGGCGTCCTTGGCCAGCACCCCGACGTCAAGTACGTTGTTTCGACTCTGGGTTCGACTTCGGGTGGCTTTGGCGGAGGCGGGTCCCGCGGATCCAACTTCGCGCAGGTGCGGGGAAGCCTGTACGAGAAGGCGGCGCCGATGGACCTCCTGCCGTTCAAGAAGCACGAGGAGCGCCTTCGCTGGGATCGAGACAACAAGATTTCGGCAGACATCATCGAATCGATAGGACGACTGCCTGGAGCGGAGATCAAGGTTTCTGCTTCGGGTGGACAGGGATTCGGAGCGCCAATCCAGATGTCCTTCCGCGGTGACGACCGCGAAAAGATCATTCGGACGGCCGAGCGGGTTCGGAACCGCCTGTTGGAAGGGGCGGTAGACGGTGTCATCAATCCCGACCTCAGCACCACCGCTGGCAAGCCCGAGTTGCAGGCGATTCCCGACCCGGTACGTTTGGCGGACGCGGGGCTCACGGTCGCCGAGGTGGGCGCGGCTATGCGCACGCTTTACCAGGGCAACGACCTGGCCAAGCTCCGCCAACTGGGCGAGGAGTATCCGATTAGGGTTCAGCTGAGTCCGGAAGACAAGAACAATCCAAATCTGGTGAACGAGGTGCCCATCGCGTTCAAGCAGGGCAATCCGGTTTATCTGAACAGCGTGGGCCGAATCGAAGAGCGGCCATCGGTGGACAAGGTGGAACGCAGAGACCGACAGGTGGAAGTGCGGCTGTCGGCGGACCTCCTCCCGAACTTTGCATCAGGATCGGTGCAGGCGCAGGTCGACCGACTGATCGAGGAAGAGAAACTTTTGGAAAGCGGGGTGGCGGTGGCGCCCCAGGGGCAAGCGCAGGCGCAGGCTCGTGAGCAGGGCTACCTCTTCGGAGCCTTTTTGCTCGGCCTGGTGCTGGTCTACATGCTGCTCGCCTCGCTCTACGACAACCTTCTTTACCCTCTGATCATCCAGCTGGCGCAGCCGCAAGCCCTGACCGGCGCGATTCTCGCGCTGGTGCTGACCGACAAGTCCCTGAACTTGGTGGGCTTCATCGGGCTCATCACATTGACCGGCTTGGTGGGCAAGAACGCGATCCTGCTCGTCGATTACACGAACACCCTGCGGGCTCGCGGTCGCAGTCGTCACGACGCCATCGTCGAAGCCGGTCCGGTGCGTCTTCGCCCGATCGCGATGACCACGATTGCCCTGATTCTCGGAGTGTTGCCCATCGCCATCGCCTTGGGCCGTGGCTCCGAGTTTCGGGAAACCATCGGCATCGTGATCATCGGCGGCATGATTCTCTCGACCGTGATGACGCTCCTCGTCATTCCGTGCTCCTACACGATCTTCGATGATGCGTCGATAGGATTGGGCCGGCTCATGCGGCGGCTACGGGGCGAGCGAGATCTGCCGCCTCCTGCGCACCCGGTCGAGCCGGCTAGCCTGCTAGAGAGTCCAGAGCAGCCAGAGGAAGAAGCCGAGATCCGAGTGTAGGAGTGCCGGTGGCCCAAGAGAAGTCCCTCAGGGCCGCTTGGGCAGGTGGGGCAGATAGCCTGCTACGGCGGATGTCCCGCGGCAGCTAAACTTCACCAAGCATGGTCTTCGAGAGGATCAATCTGCAGGGGCACCTGCTGGACGACAACACCCTGGCGAAGGTTCTGACGGCGCTGGAGCAGCACGGGGTGTCTTTCAAGGTCAGGAGGCTCAGGTTCGGGGCGCTGAGCGAGGAAGCCAGTGTGATCGAGCTGGAGCTCCGTGCTGCCGACGCTGCGACCATGGACCAGGCACTGGA